>NZ_JAHRFA010000082.1:0-30003 GCF_020883045.1 Microcoleus sp. CAWBG58
TGCCTTAAGTTCGCGGTGTGAACCGCTCTCTCTCTGGCGCTTTATTAATATACTTATTTCGCAAGGGGTTGTCAAGCGTTTTGCAAAAATATTTTTGAGTTTTTTTTGAACCTATACACCGCAGGGATTTCGGCTGTTGAGACCGACTATTTCACCCGATCGCCCAATCTGCTTGTCCGGATTTCACTTGTTTGGGGTGTAATTCTAAGGTTTTTTCCGGGGACTCTTCCGCTAATGGGTAGAATATCTCTACAGACACAGACAGATGTTCTATATATATGTGTTCGATCGCCCGCCCATGAAAAAACCTACTGCTCGTCCTACTGCCTTGTTCCTAACCTGCGCCTCACTGCTGCTGGCTTGCAGCCAGACCAACACTCCCCAGACTGGTACTAATACAGTATCTCCAGGTACTTCACCAACTCCCACAGCTACGCCACAGGCTTCGGCTGCGGGGAACTCTGCGGCTATTCCGGTTGGGGTTGGGGTGGCGCAAACTAGCAATGTGGCTTTACTCGGTCAGGAACAGGTGGCTGGGGCGAAAATTGCTGAGAAGTATTTTAACGATAAGGGCGGTGTGGATGGGACGCCGATTAGACTGGTGTTCCAAGATACGGGTGGAGATGAACAAGGGGCGATTAATGCGTTTAATACTCTGATCAATCAGGATAAGGTGGTGGGGATTGTGGGCCCAACTCTATCACAGCAGGCTTTTGGTGCCGATCCGATCGCCGATCGCGCCAAAGTTCCCGTCCTCGCACCGTCCAACACGGCTAAAGGCATTCCCCAGATTGGCGATTATGTGGCCAGAGTCTCCGCGCCTGTCGCCGTGGTGGCACCTAATGCAGTTAAAGCGGCCCTGAAGCAAAATCCCAATATCAAGAAAGTAGCCGTGTTTTTTGCTCAGAATGATGCTTTCAGCAAATCTGAGACTGAAACTTTTCAGAAAACCGTTAAAGAGATGGGGCTGGAATTGGCAACAGTCCAAAAATTCTTGACTACTGATACAGATTTCCAATCTCAAGCCACTAATGGGATCAATGTCAAGCCCGATTTGATAATTATTTCTGGGTTGGCCGCAGATGGAGGCAATTTAATTAAGCAATTGCGGGAGTTGGGCTACAAAGGCGTTATTATTGGCGGCAACGGTTTGAATACTTCCAATGTATTTACTGTTTGCAAGGCTCTTTGCGATGGGGTTTTGATTGCCCAAGCATACAGTCCGGAATATCAGAATGAAATTAATAAGGCTTTCCGCGATGCTTATCGCGCTCAATTTAAGAAGGAACCGCCTCAGTTTAGCGCTCAAGCTTTTACTGGCGTACAAGTTTTTGTGGAGTCATTAAAGGCAATTAATGCTCAGTCTAAGGTTAGCGAAAAACCTTTGGCAGAATTGCGTACAAAGCTTAATGAGCAGTTGTTGACTGGCAAGTATGATACGCCTTTGGGGGAAATTTCTTTTACGCCGGAAGGTGAAATAAATCAAAAAGACTTTTATGTGGCACAAATTAAAATGAATGCGGATGGAGTTAATGGGAAGTTTGAATTTTTGAAATAAAGGAATTTCGGCAACGAATTTTGTAGGAATTTAACGAATGTAGTCAAAAATATGACAGTAGTTTTTTAGCCTATTTGTGATTGAATGATTTAATTTTGATGCCTAATTAGTGACTGGCGATGGACTTAACTCTGTTTCTGCAACAATTTCTGAATGGTTTGTCGATCGGCAGCGTGTATGCTATTTTTGCCCTGGGATACACGCTGGTGTTTTCTATTTTGGGAATTATTAATTTTGCTCACGGTGCTGTATTTACCTTGGGTGCTTATTTTACCTATGCGCTGATGGGAGGTGCTTTCGGTTTTAACGGGTTGTGGGCTAATGCTCGACTTCCGGTGCAATTGCCTTTTGCTGCGGCGTTAATTTTGGGAAGTGTGATGGCTGGTTTGGTGGGAGTGATTGTGGAACGAGTTGCTTTTTTGCCTTTGCGCCGCCGACACTCAGATCCTCTGCTGACGGTGGTTTCTAGTTTGGGTGTAGCGGTGGCGATCGCCAATATCATTCAATATCTTGTCGGCGCGGAAATTTACACTTTTCCTGCTAACACTTACGGCTATTTGCCTGCTGCGATTAACTTTGGAACGGCGGATAAACCTATTCCGATTCGGACTGTTCAAATAGTAATTTTTGCGGTATCAGTTGCGATTGTGGCTGTTTTAACTTATTTAATAAATTTCACTAAGTTTGGCAAAGCAATGCAGGCTGTGGCTGAAGATGCTACTACTTCTAGTTTGTTGGGGATTGATACCGATCGCTATATTGTCTTGACGTTTTTTGTGAGCAGTTTTCTGGCGGGTTTGGCTGGGAGTTTGGTGGGTTCTAGCGTGAGTATTGCTGGGCCGTATTTTGGGATTGCTTTTGGTTTGAAGGGTTTGGCGGTGATTGTGCTTGGGGGGTTGGGAAGTATTCCTGGCGCAGTTTTGGGTGGGTTTATCATTGGTTTGGTGGAGGCTTTTGTACCGGGAGATTTTTCGGCTTATAAGGATGCTGTGGCTTTTGCGATATTGTTTATGATGCTGTTGGTGAGGCCGCAGGGTTTGTTTGGCAGGCGTTTGATTCAAAAGGTGTAGGATGGTTTGCAAGAACTTTAGTGCATCAGTTGCCAAAAATATTTTCTATGAAAGAAGCAGTTCCATTAATTGTAAGCGATCGCCTTTTTTTGCGATTGGCCGATCGAGACGATATCTGCAAAATTATTAAATTTTACAGTGACAACCAAAGATTTTTTACTCCGTGGCACCGACAATGGGCGAAGGATTTTTTAACGGAAAGCTATTTGCAAAAACAAGTAGAGAAAGATTGCCAAGGATTTGAGTCTGACAAATCTTTAAAGTTGTGGATTTTTGAGAAGGATAATCCTGAGTATATTGTTGGTAACGTTAATTTTGATAATTTTGTACGAGGTGCCGGTCATTTCTGCTTTTTAGGATATAATCTGGCAGAAGCACAACAAGGTAAAGGTTACATGACTGAAGCTGTGCGGGGGGCGATTCAATATGTCTTTGAAGAGTTGAATTTACATCGCATTATGGCAAATTATATGCCTCACAATCAACGCAGCGGTAATCTACTTAAAAGATTGGGATTTGTGGTGGAAGGTTACGCTAGAGACTATTTGTTTATCAATGGTCGGTGGGAAGACCATATTCAAACGAGCTTAGTCAATTATAATTGGAAACAAAGTTAACCGGATTTTTTCTAAAAATTTATAATTTCAAATCAAATGGCTGCATTTTTTACTACTTATGGGTTTCTGATTGTCTCGATGCTGCTGGGTGCAATGTTGGGAATGTCGCTGTACTTGCCTTTAATGACTGGACAGTTGTCTCTCGCTAGCCCTGGTTTTTATGCGTTGGGTGGGTATATTGCGGCGATTTTGTCTACGACGGTGTTTAAGCCGACAGGGGGTTTATTTCCTCTACCGTTGCTGTTGGTAGAGATGATAATTGCAGGGGTTGTTTCGGGGTTGTTGGGGATTTTGGTGGGAATTCCGGCACTGCGGTTGAGTGGGATTTATTTGGCGATCGCAACTATTGCTTTTGTGGAAATTTTGCGGGTTTTATCGCTGAATCTAGATATCACTGGTGGGGCTGTGGGCATTTTTGGAATTCCGCAACCGTTTGGGACGCCGATCGAGTATTTGTGGATTGTACTGCCTTTACTGTTGGTAAGTATGGCGATTGTCTATCGGTTGGAACGGATTCGGGTGGGGCGGGCTTTTGCGGCGATTCGGGCTGATGAGTTGGCGGCTGATGCGATCGGCATTAACCCAACTTTTTATAAAGTTTTGGCTTTCACGTTAGGTGCTGTTTTAGCTGGGGTTGTCGGTGCAGTTAGCGCTCATTTTCTGAATACTTGGAACGCGCGTCAAGGAACTTTTGATGCTAGTATTATTTACTTGACTTCTGTGTTGATTGGTGGTAGCCGAACGTTTTTGGGAGCTGTTTTGGGTGGGATGGTATTTACTGCTTTACCGGAGGTTTTGAGGGGGATGGCGACTATTCAGGGATTGCCGGTTTGGTTGGCGCAATTTCTGCGAGATGGGCGGTTAATTGTGTTTGGGGTGCTGATTGTTTTGGGGACGATATTTTTTCCGCAAGGTTTGGTGACGCCGGAGTTGTTGAAGAGGTGGAAGAAGGGCGATCGCACTTCTGTTTAAAATTACATTTTTGGTAAAAAAAGACAAAGTGCGATTGCATCCCCACTCCTTATCGATCGCCTATCCATAAAAAAGTAAGGGGTGATCGCATCCACACTTTTGATCGATCGCCTATCTATAAAACCGTGTTTCACAGATCGTTTATGATAAATGTATCCTCGTATGTCTAGGAGTTTAAACTATGTCTCTCGCTGAGTTAATTCCTTTGGTGAACAGTCTGAGCCAGCCAGACAAATTATCACTCTTCAAACTCCTAGCTGTGCAAATCCCAAAGGCTGAACTACAAGTTATCTTTTCTGCATCAGAGTATCCGGTTTGGTCGCCCTACGATGCAACGGAAGCTGCAAACATTCTGATGCAGATGATTTGGGATGACCAAGAGGCATCTACTCATGCCTAGTACGATCGAGTTTCCCTTTTCTGACGATCAAGCATTACCCACGATTCCCATTACTCTGATGTCATGCAGGCTTTTCTGTCTCCGCGAATGCACTGCTAGATACTGGGTCTGCGGTCAACCTATTACCTTATGACATAGGGCTGCAATTGGGTGTAATTTGGGAGGAACAAACTATCCGCTTGCCATTGGCTGGAAATCTTGCAAGGGTTGAGGCGCGGGGTGTATTTGTGCACGTTCAAATTGGGAATCTGGAACCAGTTCGTCTAGCATTTGCCTGGGCACAATCCTCTCAGGTGTCCTTAATTCTTGGGCAAACGAATTTCTTTCGAGAATTTGATGTTTGTTTTCAGCGATCGCGATGCACGATCGAGATTATCCGCTTCTAATCAGCGTCGATGTCGATCGGTAAAAAAGAGAGGGGCTATCGCCTATCAATAAAAAAAGTACGGGGCGATCGCATCTCTAGCCCCTGATTGATGGCTCTGTTGGTGAAAGAAGTAAAGGCGACCGCCTATCAGTAAAAAAAGCAAGTGCGATCGCCAGAAAACTAAAAATCAGCCAATGAATTAATCACGATCGGGAAATATATCTTCTCCAAATTCGGAGAGCAACCATTTCATATGAGCTACTCCTTCTCGTTCCACATAAATCCTATCAATTTGATCTTCGATCCGACCAATTTCAGCCTCAAGGTTGTTTTTATGATCTTCATTTTTCTCATACTTCAACTGCTTCATCAAGTTTGTACGTTCTACCTTCAAGTTATACAGACGAATACTTTCTGGGTTATTACTTCTTCTCATTTTGATTACGCTTAAGGTACAAGTAGTAATGGACTATTAGGCTTGCCAATTTATTCCAGCCAAGTCTGCTAGATGTTGGGCAGCCTCTTGTTTGTTGAGGAATGTTTGACTCTCGTAGTTATTACTATTAGGTCTAGCTACTAGCCACGAACTGCCTTCTCGAATAATAATGCCTACTTCACTTCCATTAACCAAGACCTCGTACTGCCCACTTTCCGTACCAGTCCCAGTTATGTCTCTGTACACGAAGCTCATGATATGTCTCCAAAGCAATAATTTACTGTATGTCTAAGTATTAAATTTTACGCTAATTCAATTGATAGCCTAAAACTAATGGCTCTGTCAGTCGGATCTTGTCGGAACTTTTCACCCAAAAATTTCCAAAATGTCGGCAAAATGTCGGAAAGATCGGATAAGATCAGAAAAACCTGACCCATTTGACCGCTCTATGGACATTGCAGAAGTCTTGAAACTCGCTCATGAACTGCTGTTCGCGCATACAGGCGATCGCCCAAAACCTCTAAGATAGTTTAGAAGTGCGATCGCAACTCGCAAAATAGTAAAGCTCTATCGCTCGCCGTTGATGAGCGGTATTGGATGTGCAGCAGCTTCGTTGGAAGAAGCTGCTTTTTATCCTTTTCCGTATCATAAACCGATCGCACAAAACTGCAAAGCGAAAAAAGACGGAAAAAGACGGGTATTTCTAAAATTGCCATGCAAGGCGGAAAAAGACTGATAAAGACGGATAAAGTCGGGTATACTAACTATAGTTCTCCGACGCCCCTACTGATGGACACTGCCCCTATCTTGCAATTTGTAGATGAAGTGCTCAGCGCGAAGACAGGCAAACATCTCAATGACTTGCAGCGCGGAATTATCGAGGGAATACTGAATCGACAAAAGTATTCTGATATTGCAGATACTTACGGTTGTACGGCGGGTCATGCTAAGGATGTAGGTTACAAGCTTTTGCAAATGTTATCTGATGTTTTTGATGAACCAGTTGATAAAGGTAATCTGGAATCTGTTCTAGAACGGCAATTAAATCTGAATATAAATTTTGGCGATCGCAATAATAATACTCATTTTGGTCATAGCAACACAATTAACTATATCAATGGTTGCTCAGAACTACCCACTCCTACCCCAGATAAAAGTCAGCCGGCGACTCCCGACTTCCAGGACGGCACGAATCAAGTTAAAATTGAAATGATTGGTAAATTACGACAGTTGGGATTGAAGGATGAGCAAATTGCAGAAGTGCTAGGGTTAGCCTTGGAGGTAGTGAAGCAGATAGATTGATAATAGCTTTTAGTTGTTTAAAACACACATCCTCAGTCGAGGTATAAGTTTTATGTTTGCAGTTGTCACCCCAGAAAAGATTCATTTGCCACCAGGAACACTGATAAAATTTCCCGGTAGTTGGCAGGATTACCAAGCACTTGTAGAACAATTGGGCGATCGTTCAATTCCGCGCATCAAATATCGGCCAGGAGAAATTTTGTTAATGTCCCCTTTACCCGTACACGGAAAACAAGCAAATATCATTGCTGATGTTGTCAAAGTTTTGCTAGATTGCTTGGGGCGAGATTATGAAGCGTTTACGCCAATTACGATGGATTTGCCGGAGGAAAGAGGAATTGAACCAGATTATTGTTTTTATATTGATAATTGCGAGGCAATTCTTGGTAAAGATCGGATTGCTTGGGGTGTTGAACCGCCGCCCGATCTGGTGATTGAAGTAGACGTAACTAGCTATACGGATTTAGATGATTACTTGCCTTATCAAGTGCCGGAAGTGTGGCTGTTTAAGAAAAATAAGCTCAGAATTTACGACTTGCAAAACGATCGCTATGTCGAAAGTTCAGTTAGCCGTTATTTTCCCGATTTTAATATATCAGAAATTGTGGAGGAATGCTGGCAAATGTCGCGCGATCGCCATACAAGTACAGTAATTCGGGAGTTGCGGCGAAAAATTGAAAGGGAAAACGGTTGAATTAATCCTCCCTCTTCGGTTTGTAGTAAGGACTTCAGTCCTCTTTCTTCGGTTTGTAGTGAAGACTTTCATACTCTACGAAAGCTTTTAGTCAATAAGGACTAAAGTCCTTACTACGAACAACTTAGATTGTGGCTAATCAAACAAACATCATATTCTGCCAAATCTTAATTGTTTTGTCACTGCTGCCGCTCGCCAAAAACTCTCCTTCCGGGCTAAAATTAACAGAATAAACCGAGTTACTATGACCAGCAATATTACAAATTTCTTCACCGTCTTTAACCCGCCAAATTTTGATAGTTTGATTGCTGCTGCTAGCCAGAATCTCGCTATCTGGACTAAAGGCAATAGAATCAACATACCACGAATGACCTCTGATAGTTAAAACTTCTTGCCAATCTTTAACCCACCAAATCTTAATAGTATTGTCGTGGCTGCCGCTAGCCAAAAACTCGCCATTCGGACTGAAGGCTATGCAGCGAACGCAGTCTGTATGACCTGTCAGCGTCCGAATTAGCTTGCCATCTTTGACTCGCCAAATCTTGATTGTTCTGTCCCAACTGCTGCTAGCAAGAGTTTCGCCATCCGGGCTAAAAGCCACAAAATAAACTAAATTAATGTGACCCACCAACGTGCTAATTTCTTGCCCGTCTTTGACTCGCCAAATCTTGATTGTTCTGTCCCAACTGCTACTAGCAATCAACGTTCCATCGGGACTGAAAGCTGTACCGTAAACTGAATTACTATGACCGATCAGGGTTCGGATTTCTTGCCCGTCTTTCATGCGCCAAAGTTTGATGGTTTTGTCGTGGCTGCTGCTGGCTAGCATCAGTCCGTCGGGGCTGAAAGCTACTGTATATACTGAGTTTGTATGGCCTGCGAGAGTTACTATTTCTTGTCCGTCTTCTACTCGCCACAGCTTGATGGTTTTGTCATCGCTAGCGCTGGCTATGACTTCTCCGTTGGGGCTGAAAGCAACAGAGTAAATTAAGTTTTTGTGACCTGTTAAGGTGTGAATACATTGCCAGTTATAGGTTGGTTGTTGGGGCTGGGCGGTAGTTTTTTCGGGTTTAATTAACTTGTTGGATTGTTTTTCGGGTATTGCTAGGTCGATCGCACATTGCGGATTTATTTCTTTTAATACTTCCACAGCCGTTTGATAGCGGCGGTTTGTAGCATTGTCAATCATTTTATCTAAGATTTTTCCTAATTCTTCGCTGACTGGGTTATTTGTTAAATATTGCCGCCAAATCCAGGTATCTTCGCCTGGATCGAATAGGTCAAATGGGGAAACTTGTGTTAGCAAATACAGGCAAGTTACGCCTAAACTGTACAAATCGCTGGTAAAAAATGCTTTACCTCTGGCTTGTTCGGGGGCGATGTATTCGGGGCTGCCGATGCTGGTTCCTGTTTTGAGTAATGCCGTACCTGTGGCAATTTTGGCGGCGCCAAAATCTACTAAAACTAATTGTTTGTCGGCGCGGCGGATGATGTTTCCCGGTTTGATGTCTCGGTGAATGACGTTGTGCGAGTGGATGAAGTGAATTACTGGTAATAAGCTGTTGAGTAAGTCTTTAATTTGAGTTTCTGTAAATGTGCCTTCTTGTTCGACGATTTGTGCTAAGTTTTGGCCGTCGATAAATTCTTGTACTACGTATTGTCGGTTGTCTTGGGTGGAATAGGCTAATAGTTCTGGAATTTGGGGGTGTTTGCCCAATTCGTCCAATCGCATTGCTTCTTGTTCAAACAGTTGGGCGGCTTTTTTGCTGTTGCGATCGACTCCAGATGGTATTAGTTGGCTGTCTGGTAAAAATTGCTTGATGACGCAGCGGGGTTTGGAGGGTTTGTCTTCGTCTACGGCGAGAAATGTTCTGCCAAAACCTCCTTGTCCGATCGCCTTTATAGCACGGTATCTGTCGCGCAGCAGCAGTTTTGACCGGCAATTGCGGCAAATTTTGGCTGCATCCGGGTTGTGGGGCTTAGAACAGTTCGGGTTTAAACAGTAACTCATTCGATTTTTGATTTTAGATTTTAGATAAGACGGCGGTTGAAACCGCGTCTACACAAACGAAGTCTGCCTCCGCAGACTGAAGAAAATAAAAAAATTTTAACCGCTTTTGTCTTCAACCCGCGGAGGCGGGTTTGGTTTGTATAGACGCGGTTTCAACCGCCCGGTATTCCGATCCCAAGCTATTTTAGAAGTTCCACATGACGGGATTGTCATCTAAACGATCGGTGACTGTTCGCCCGGGTGACTGTTCGCCCGATCGCGTCAATCTCTTTTAAGTCCTCCTGACTTAACTTTACCTCAGCCACTTTAGCGTTATCGGTGGCTTGTTGGGCGTCGCGGGCGCCGACAATTGCATTGGTTTGCGGCTGCACAATCAACCAGGCCAATGCTAAGTTTCCCAAGCTTGTCTGGTGGCGATCGGCAATTGGCGGCAGTTGATTTAATGCTGTTTGCACTCGGGCATAATTTTCTTTGAGGAACAGCTTATTTTTGGCGCGGCGATCTCCTTCTGCACATTTGTGTTCTGGCCCAAATTCACCTGTCAATATTCCTTGGGCTAGAGATGAATAGGCGATGATTGAGATATGATTTTCTTGACAGTAGAGCATGGCGTCTTTTTCTACGCAGCGCCAAAACAGAGAATAGGGCGGTTGCAAGCTGTCAATGCGTCCGTATTGGGAGGCTTCTGCTATTTGGGCCTGGGAAAAGTTGGAAACGCCGATCGCCCGAATCTTCCCCTGTTGCTTTAATTTGTTCAGGGCGTCCATTGTTTCGGCAATTGGTACAGCTTTGGAATTCCAAGTGTCGGCGGGCCAGTGGATTTGGTACAGGTCGATATAATCGGTGTTGAGGTTTTTTAGCGATCGCACGCTTCGACTACCAAATCTGCTCTGAGGTGGTTGGCAAAGACTTTGCTAGCATATACTACTTGCGATCGCACGTCTGAAAGTGCTTGACCGATAATTTGTTCCGAATGCCCTTCTCCGTAAACCTCAGCCGTATCAAAGGTGGTAATACCGGCCTCAAAAGCGGCGCGCATGGCTTTGACACTTTCAGCATCCTCAATTCCCACCAACATCCACTTCCCAGCTTGCCAAGTCCCCATAATTATCGGGGTTATTTGAATTTCCGATGTCCCCAATTGTCGCTTTTCCATACCCTAAGTCCTCATTTGGATTTTTAGTATTCACCCTCAATCTATCTAATTTTAACAGAAAAAAGTAGGTATAGTAGCTTTGAGTCACCGATTTTGTTACTATTGTTAAACTCTAAAAAACACCTATGAAATCAACTACTTGCGCGCTGAAAGAATGGAATGTAGCGGTTAATGCTTTAGAATGTGGCAAAACGATTTTGCTGTTGCGAAAGGGTGGTATTCGCGAGCAAGCGGGACAGTTTAATGTCAGTGACAAGCAAGTTTTACTGTATCCAACTTTTGAACACCAACAACCTGATTTATTAAAGCCCGATTTTGAAAGTCAAGTGAAAATTGTAGAATCGGGCTGGCATCCAGAAAATATTAGAATTGCCAGTTGGGCTGAGATTACTGATGTTTTTTTGGTGGCTTGGGAGCCAGCAATTAAGGCATTGCTTCCTTACCATATTTGGAATGAAAAATTTGTCGGCGACCGCCTGAAATGGAAACAAAACCAGCCAATTTATATTTTATTGCTGCGTGCTTATCGCCTCGCAGAAACAGCCGAAATTCCGTACATTTCTGAATACGGCGGTTGTCGTTCTTGGATTGATTTGGCAAGTCCTATTTCTCTGGAGGGGAGTGAAGCTGTTTTAAGCGATGGAGAGTACATTGCACGATCGCATGAAATTCGCAATCTGATGGCAAATCCTCCGAATGCCGATGGTTTGCAGACAATCACAACGCTGACGGTTTAAAATTTATCTACGTATAACTTGTTGAAAGTAGATAGAATGTATTGGTAGCAACTATCTGCTTTTTAAGCCGATACAAAAAATAGACTTTCTGCGTTTGGCTCATGTTTTGCCAGTATCTGTTACAAATTATAGCTGTACGATCGCTCCGATGAATGTTCGTCAATTGAAGGGAAGCATCCAGACTTTACACGATGGGTGCTGTGAAATTGCCATGAAGATCGATCGCGCTTGCAAGGAAGGTTTGCAATGAGTCAGATCCAGCGCACCGTCTTGATTGTCGATCGCAGCCCGGAAGACTGTCATAAGTACCGACAGTATCTGCTGCGCGATCGCGAGTACCAATACAACATAATCGCAGCCCCGTTAGGGAAAGAAGGGTTGGCGCTGTGGGAACGGCACCAGCCAGATTTGGTGTTGTTCGATTATCGGCTGCCAGATATGGACGGTTTGCAATTTATCGCCCAACTGCGAAGCAAAATAGTATCGCAGCGATATTTACCTGCGATCGTGGTGGCGGGGTTCGGGAACGAGACGATCGCAGTCGAAGCTATCAAAGCCGGCGCCCAAGACTATCTCATCAAAGAACAATTGACACCGGAGAGCTTGCGGCTGGCGGTGAATGCGACGATCGACAAAGCGCAATTACACGCCAAGCTGCAACAAAACGAAGAACGCTTGCACTTAGCGTTGAAAGCCGCTGGGATGGGTACTTGGGAATGGCAGATTTCTAACAATTGTGTGGTGTGGTCTAATCTGGTAGGGCCGATTTTTGGTCTACCGCTGGGAACTGCTCCGGCAAGTTATGAAGATTTTATCGAACTCGTACATCCCGAAGACCGCGAGATTATTGGCGAGGCTATCACCAGTACCCTTGGGACAGGGATTAACTATGAAGTTGAATTTCGCACTGTCTGGGCCGATGGTTCGCTGCATTGGGTAGGCGCTAAAGGTCAACTTTACTATGACTGGGCTGGCAAACCGCTGCGGTTCCTGGGTACAGTAGTAGACCTCACTCAGTCGAAACAGGCAGAAGCAGAACGCCTGCAACGATTGCAGCGAGAGCGCGCGATCGCCCTAATTGCCCAGCAAGTTCACCAATCGCTGGATTTAGAGCGCGTTTTGCAAACAACCGTAGAGGAAGTGCGACAGTTTCTCGACACGGATCGGGCGATCGTGTTTCGGTTGCAGCCAGATGGTGGCGGGACTGTGGTAGCAGAATCTGTGGGCACTGCGTGGCGATCGATCCTAGCTTCCCAAATCTACGATCCCTGTTTGGCCGAGAGTTATCTCGAACCCTACCGTCAAGGATTGGTGACGGCAAAAACAGATATTCACGATGTCTCGATCGACCCTTGTCACGTCCAACTGCTGGCTCAATTTCAAGTCAGGGCAAATCTAGTCGTACCCATCCTGCACGAAAAACAGTGTTGGGGACTGCTGATTGTCCATCACTGCGGCGGCCCGCGCCTGTGGCAACCTTTAGAAATTGATTTGCTTCAGCAGTTGGCCCAGCAGGTGAGCATTGCTATCCGGCAGGCAGAGCTTTATCAGCAAGCACAACACGAACTGCAAGAGCGGAAGCGCACCGAAGCAATTTTACGGGAAAGCGAAGAACGCTTCCGCCAGTTAGCAGAAAGCATCGATGCTGTGTTCTGGATTTCCGATTACCCTTCGGGGCGAGTGCTTTATGTCAGTCCTGCCTACGAACGGCTGTGGGGCTTGAATCCCAAATCTTTGTATGATGACTCTCGGGTTTGGCAGGATTTAGTGCATCCGGAACACCGCGAATCGAACGCCCGAGCGTTTGAGCAGAAAGCTGTTGAAGGAAAGTTCGATGAAGAGTACCGGATTGTTTTGCCCGATCGCACTGTACGCTGGGTGAGAGACCGCTGTTTTCCGGTCAAAGATGAGACAGGAAGGATTTATCGGCTCACAGGAATTGCTGAGGATATTACCGATCGCAAACAAGCTGAAATCGCTTTGCTAGAGAACGAACGCCAGTTTGCAACCCTAGCAGAAGCCTCTCCCGCTGCCATTTTCCGGTTCGATCTTCAAAATAATTGTCTCTATGTCAACCGCCGTTGGGGCGAAATGACAGGTCGATCGGTAGCAGAGGCGTTGGGGATGGGATGGGTGCAAGCTTTGCATCCCGACGAACACGAGCGTCTGAGGAGAGAATGGCAAGAGTGGCGTGAAAAACCTGAGCCCAGAGGAATTTACCAGAACGAAGGCAGGCACGTAAAGCCAGACGGCAGCATTACCTGGTACTACACCCAGTCACTGCCCTACCTAGACAGTAACGGAACGGTGACGGGCTACGTGGGAACCTTGATCGACATCACCAAGCGCAAACAAGCAGAAGCATCCTTGCGCCACAACGAGCAACTCCTGCGATTGGCACTGTCGGGGGCCCATGCCGGCTCGTGGCACTGGGAAATTCCCACTGGTAAAGTTTTTTGGTCCCGGGAAAATTTCGATTTGTACGGACTCGATCCTGCGAAGGGTGCGCCCGAATACGCAGATTGGTTAAATGCCGTGCACCCCGAGGATCGCGATCGAGCAAATGCAGAGGTGGAGAGAGTTGTAGAGCAACACTGCGAAGAGTTTCACTGCGAGTTCCGCATTGTTCACCCGAAATACGGCGTGCGGTGGCTTCTGGGGCTGGCCCGCCTCAGCTTAAGCCCGCAAAATGAACCGCTACAGTTGAGCGGCATTAACCTCGACATTACCGATCGCAAACAAGCTGAGGAAGAGATCCGTCAAAGCGAAGAACGCTATCGATATTTAACAGAATCAATCCCACAATTAGTATGGACAGCAAACGCTGAGGGAGTATTGCTAGATGTCAACCAACGCTGGTTAGATTTTACTGGGTTGACGCTAGCACAAGCCCAAGCCGAAGGTTGGCCGGCGGTTGTCCATCCTGAGGATGTCTCTATGATGGGCGATCGTTGGATGTCTGCTCAACAAGACGGCAGCCCTTATCAAGCCGAAGGTAGATTGCGGCGCTGCGACGGCGTGTATCGATGGTTTTTGCACCAAGCTATTCCCGTCAAGAATGAATCGGATCGAGTTGTCAAATGGTTTGGTACCGCAACTGATATTGAAGACCAAAAATGCTTGGAAAAGCAGCGGGACAGTATTTTGCAGCAGGAAAAAGCTCTGCGCGCAGCAGCGGAAAAAGCTAACCGTGCTAAGGATGAATTTTTGGCTGTGCTTTCTCACGAATTGCGATCGCCCTTGAATCCGATCCTGGGATGGGCGCAACTGCTGCAAAGTCAAGCTTTGAATGCGGCTCAAACTGCTAAAGCTTTAGACACGATCGAGCGCAATGCCAGATTGCAGACTCAGTTGATTGATGATTTGCTCGATATTGCGGGGATTATGCACGGCAAACTGAGCTTGAATCCCACCCCGGTGAATTTGAGTTTGGCTGTCGAATCTGCGATCGATACTGTGAAAACGACAGCGGCGGCTAAGTCGATCGAGATTCATGCGGTGGTGCCGGATCTGGGGCTGGTGTCTGGCGATGCAGTGCGACTCCAGCAGATTGTCTGGAACTTGCTTTCTAACGCGATCAAGTTTACTCCCAACGGTGGCAGAGTGGAGATTCGGCTGGAGCGATCGGGCAATGGGGCGCTGATTGCCGTCAGCGATACTGGTAAAGGGATCCACCCTGACTTTTTGCTATCTATTTTTGATTCTTTTTATCAAGAAGATGTGTCTCTGACGCGCAAATATGGCGGGCTGGGATTGGGATTGGCGATCGTCCGCCATTTAGTGGAAGCACACGGCGGGACAATTGCTGCGGAGAGTGCGGGCGAGAATCAGGGATCTACTTTTAGGGTAAGTTTGCCGCTTTTAAAGGCTGAACCTGAGATGAACTTAGCAGAGGAAGTAGAGGAAGTGCGATCTTAGGTACGTTGTTGGGCTTCAGCCCTCTTAGGTACGTTGTTGCGCTTCAGCGCTCTCTTAATAGATAAAACCGGAGCGAAGACAGCGCAACTACATACCTTAAATACAAATTTAGTCATCTTTAACATTTTTCAATGTACTTTTCGAGAGACGCGCTTCCACCAAACCCAGCCCAAAATCCGCAGCTAAAGCCATCAAAGCCGCCGGAATTGCCCCAGCCAAAAGTAACTGATTGTTGACTGTAGCAACACCCCGAAAAATAAAAACTCCCAAACCACCTGCACCAATTGCCGCCGCAATCGTTGCTAGCCCGATCGCAATTACCGCAGCCACTCGCACGCCCGCCAAAATCACGCCCAGCGCCAGGGGAAGTTCCACCTGCCACAACAGTTGCATATCCGTCATTCCCATGCCTGTCCCGGCCGCCACAATCGCCCGATCGACGCCGATAATGCCCGTGTAAGTATTGCGGACAATTGGCAGTAGGGAATAGAGTGTCAGGGCGATGATTGCCGTGCGATCGCCTATTCCGCCCAAAACTGGCACCGGAATTAGCAAGCCAAACAAAGCCAAACTGGGAATTGTTTGCATAATATTCGCAAAGCCCAAAATCGGCTTTTTCAATTTGGGTTTTCTCGTGACTAAAATCCCCAGGGGAATTCCCACAATCGTAGATATAACAATCGCGACTATTACTAAATATAAGTGTTCCATCGACCTCTGAACCATCTCAGCACCATAGCGGTTAATAAAATTGATCGTTGCGTAATTCATGATTGCTAACAGCATTCCAATTTAGCTAATTAAAAAGATTCCAAAAAGGCGCGAGCTTCTGGATGCTGAGATTTCATAAAATTCTCAGGCGATGCCAATTCAACCAACCTTCCGTCTTGCATCAAACCAATTCTAGAGGCTAAAAAAAAAGCTTCTTGAATTCCGTGAGTCACAAAAATCACAGTTTTCCCTAGTTGCTGCTGCAATTGACCGAATTCCCGCTGTAATTCCAGGCGAGTAATGGGATCTAAAGCACCAAACGGTTCATCCATTAATAGCAGCGGAGGATCTGCTGCAAGTGCTCTGGCGACGCCTACACGCTGCCGCTGTCCCCCGGATAACTGATGGGGATAGCGTTTGGCGAAGTGCTGGGGGTCGAGGTTGACTAATTCTAACAGTTGGCGGACGCGAGATTGTATGCGATCGCCCTCCCAGCCTTCCAATTTCGGCACTAAACCAACGTTTTGCTCGACGGTAAAATGGGGAAACAAACCGATTTCTTGAATTACGTAGCCAATTTTTCGCCGCAGTTGAATTGCGTTCCACTGAGTTGTCGGTTTTCCCATGACAAGCACTTCACCGCTGCTTGGCGTTAGTAAATTGTTAATTAATTTCATGGTAGTAGTTTTGCCACTACCGCTGCGTCCTAACAATACTAAAATTTCTCCTTGAAACACTTTAAAATTGAGTTTTTCTACTAAATATCTGCGGTTGAGCCGATATGTAACGTCGAGGCATTCGACAGCAACTTCATTGTTGAGAGCCATGATTAGTTTGGGTGATATTGGTTTTAATAAATCGTCAATCGGCGAGTGTTTCGGGAGAATCCAAAATCCAAAATCTACAATCTAAAATTATCTTGGTTTTGCCATTCTAGCAACAATGCTCGACATTGGAGGCAAGTTAATTTTTTGAGCAAGTCGCGAATTCCGTCGGGGGTGACAGGATATGCAGCACCGATGAGTTCGGAGTTTACTGTGGCTGTGGGGTGCAATTCTGCTACAAAGCCGTAGAGTTTTTGATTGGAGAATGAACTGTTGATTTCCCAGCCTGTGGTGTTGATTGCTTGGATGCGGGCGATCGCACTTTCTGTCACGCCTAGTTCTTTTTTGATTATAGCTGGAACTGCGGCTGCTGGTGTTGCGGCTTCTGGTACGCGACCGCCGGGAAAGTCGAGGGTTGCTGCTGCTACGCCGGGGCGATACATCGGTGATGGCAACAGCAATTTGTCAGCTTGAATTGTTAAGATTACAACTGAATCTGCTCTTTCTACTCGCCAATATTCTACTATTTGCCCTTCGGTTGTTTCGAGATGTTCGCCAATTAGTTTTACCCAATGAGAGTTGATTTCTACAAATCTGTCTAGAGTTTTCCAGTTGAAATTTTCGGTTGGGTTCATGTTGACAGTTGACAGTTGACAGTTGACAGTTGACAGTTGACAGTTTGTAGGGGCGGCGCCCCTGTGCCTGCCCTCTTAGTTGACAGTTGACAGTTGACCGAAGCAAGAAGGAAGAGAGAATAGGGAAGAACGAAGAGGGACAAAATAATTAAGAATATTTTAAGTGTCGGTTATGGTTGCTATAAATTAAATGTTTTGACCGATCGATCGTAATTGATAATTGTCGATCGCCCAAATAGTCGATCGGTCTTTTCAGCTTTGACCCGATTTTTCGATCTAGATTGTAAATTTTTGCTACAATAGCACACAGAACCCAAGAAAATTCAGTAGCATAGACTACATAATCTAAGTTAATCTGCGCCTTTGGTGATGAGTTGTTGAAACCCCGCAAGGCGTGCTGACTTTTAGCTCTACAGGAGTAGTTATGCAACTGCAAACAGATATTCGTAGTCGGCAACCGCAAGCAACGCTAGCCAGCGCCGCGAGTGCCTTGGACTGGGCAAAATTTGGCTGCGCCGTACCTGCACCAAAATTGGCTCCTTCGATGTGGGTCAAACTGTTCAATCCGCCAACAGCATTCAGTTTTGATGAAGCGTGGTTGTTGTGTCAGTGCTCCGATCAAAAGTGGCTGGCTTGGATTCCTGATTATGGGGAAATTTTGCTGAATACGAATGAATTTTGCGCTACTTAATCGAGAATTAGAGTTTGAAATCCCTATCCTTCGGGTTTCAGAGCATATTTGTGGAATTATCAGGTTTGTAGTGAGGACTTTAGTCCTCAGAAATTAAGAAGGACTAAAGTCCTCACTACAAACCAATTGAGTTTTTACACAAAAAGAGCAATAGGTTTTCTATTGCTCTTTTTGTGTAAAAACACTCTTTAGTTTTTGTCTTCAGACAGCGGAACTTACTCGCTTATTTGCAAACTGCACGGTTATTTGCATTTCTGACAATCGTGCCTACTTTGCCATTAATCTGAATCGGGTTCTTGGTGCTGGCCCGGATCAAGCGAGGCTGTTTACCCAGACATTCTCTGATTGATTCTGACCAGGTGGTGAGAGCGCGGGTGTATTCTGTACGAGTCGCGGGTGCGCGGAACTGCTCGGTAATTAGATGATCCGTGGTGATGCTAGTGTCAGTAGCAACATTAGTAATAATTGGAAAGTCAAAAGCTCTGGGTAAAGTTCTTTCAGGAATTTTGCCCGGTACTGTTTGGTAGTTCTTTGAGCCGCCTTTGTAGTCAATACCTGCTTGAGGGGCTGTTTGAGCGAAGGCAGGAATAGGCAAGCTGGCTACCAATACGGTGCAGCAACTCCAAAATAATTTCGATTTCATCCGATTCATCTCCTCAACTTTATGACGGTTAGCACTAATTAGGTAGGGGCAAAACATTAGCTTTAATTTATAAAAAATCTAATGCTAATGAAATTTTATCTTGGTTTTGACCCATCTAATTTATTACCAGACATCTTCAAAAACGTAAAAACTGGTTGGTCTGACAAACTGTAGAATTGTTTCAGTTGAGTGAGACATTTACACATCTGAAGTTGTTACAGCCTTGGGGACTCGGTTTTACCAGAATGATTCATTTTCGATCGATGTCATTGGAACTTTATCAAATTTTGTGTCAGATATCAAGTTTTGTCGATCGCCTGTGGCATTTTCACACTGGTTGAGGGCTCGATCGCCCTTTGAGTGTTATGCGCTATACCAGCGAAAGAAAGATGCTACAGTGCATCGATGGGCGTTTGAGTATTTTCAGGCGACAATAGACAGAGAAGGGGCTTGAAAATAGGTGATTTTAGTGGAAGATAGTAAGTTTATCGACGTATCGGAAATTATGGGTGTTCCCGCGGCTCCTGCGGGCTACAAGTCTGGCTTCGTGGGTATTATCGGACGCCCGAATGTCGGCAAATCCACGCTGATGAATCAGTTGGTGGGGCAGAAAATTGCGATTACTTCCCCGGTGTCTCAGACGACGCGCAACAGGCTGCGGGGCATCCTGACGACGCCGGAAGCACAAATTATTTTTGTCGATACTCCCGGAATTCACAAGCCGCACCACCAACTGGGTAAGGTTTTGGTGCAGAATGCGCGCACGGCGATTCAGTCTGTGGATGTGGTGCTGTTTGTGGTGGATGGTTCGGTGGAATCGGGTGGGGGCGATCGATATATTATCGAAATTCTCAGCAATTGCAAAGTTCCGGTGATTTTGGGGATGAATAAGTTGGACGAAAAACCGGAGGATTCTGGGTTGATCGATCGAACTTACGAACAAATTGTCAATCCCGAGTGGCCTGTAGTAAAATTCTCGGCTCTCACGGGCGAGGGTGTCGAGCCGCTGCAACAATTGTTAATCGAACATTTGGAGGTTGGGCCTTACTATTATCCGCCCGATTTGGTGACAGATCAGCCGGAACGGTTTATTATGGGCGAGTTGATTCGCGAACAGATTTTGCTGCTGACACGGGAAGAAGTGCCGCATTCAGTCGCAATCGCGATCGACATTGTTCAAGAAGAAGCAAAGATTACCCGCATTCTGGCGACAATTCACGTCGAACGGGATTCCCAAAAAGGTATTTTAATCGGTAAGAGCGGCAGTATGCTCAAGTCGATCGGCAGTGCAGCCCGCGAACAGATTCAAAAGTTAATTGAAGGCAAAGTATATTTGGAGTTATTTGTCAAGGTGCAGCCGAAATGGCGGCAGTCGCGCACCCGTTTGGCAGAATTGGGCTATCGGGTGGAAGAGTAAAATTTTGGCAGTTGGCCGATCGTTACTCAAGTAAACTGAGAGCAGCCCCATTCGCCCCAATTGACCTATGCCACGCTGGTTCAATACCGCAGGCCCTTGCCAGGAAGACATTCATTATGCACTGCCGCCCACGGTGCGCTTACCGGGCTTAGAACGCTTAATTGCTCAACGCAGCTATTTCGTCATCCACGCACCCCGACAAGTGGGAAAAACCACGGCCATGCTGGCCTTAGCCAAACAACTTACCCTGGGCGGACAATACACAGCCGTCATGCTGTCCGTGGAAGTGGGCGCACCCTTCAGTCAAGACATAGCTGGTGCTGAAGATGCCATTCTGGGTGCTTGGCGAGACAATATTTCCGTCCGTCTCCCACCCGAATTACAACCGCCCGACTGGACAAGCATACAGTCGGGACAGAAAATTCGGGCTGCTTTACAAGCTTGGGCACAACTTTCATCTCGTCCTTTGGCTATTTTTATCGACGAAATTGACGCATTACAAGACCAAGCATTGATTTCTATCCTGCGCCAATTACGCGATGGTTATCCCAATCGTCCGAAAGCGTTTCCTCAATCGGTAGGTTTAATCGGTTTGCGGGATGTCCGCGATTACAAAGTGGCTGCCGGTGGTAGCGATCGCCTCAATACATCCAGTCCGTTTAATATTAAAGTGCGATCGATTACTCTCAGAGATTTTAATGCAGAAGAAGTCGCAGAACTCTACGGGCAACATACCCAGGATACCGGACAAGTTTTTACACCAGAAGCCGTAGCCTTAGCTTTTGAATTAACACAAGGACAACCTTGGTTGGTGAATGCTTTAGCCAAAGAAATCGTCGAAGAATTAGTAACAGATGAATCTATAGAAATTACACCAGAACATATTTTAGAAGCTAAAGAAATTCTGATAAAACGGCAAGATACGCATTTAGATAGCTTGGCTGAACGACTCAGAGAAAACCGAGTCAAAGCAATTATCGAGCCCATACTAGCCGGACAAGAGTTGCCAGAATCTTCTAATGACGATCGCCAATACCTCGTAGATTTGGGCTTGCTAAAACGCGATCCAGCCGGGGGTTTAGTCATCGCCAATCCGATTTATCGAGAAGTGTTGCCACGAGTTTTGGCGCAAGGCCCGCAAGATAGTTTACCGACGATCAGTCCGAGTTGGTTGAATCCTCGCGGTGAACTGATGACCGAAGAACTCCTGCAAGCGTTTCTCGCCTTTTGGCTGCAACATGGCGAACCGTTACTCAAAAGCGCGTCTTATCCCGAAATTGCCCCGCATTTGGTATTGATGGCATTTCTGCATCGGGTGATTAATGGTGGGGGAACGTTGGAGAGGGAATATGCGATCGGGCGCGACAGAATGGATTTATGTTTGCGTTACGGTGAAGTCACATTAGGTATTGAATTAAAGGTTTGGCGGACTCGGAAAGTAGATCCGTTGAGTAAAGGGTTGGAACAGTTAGATGGATATTTGGCTAGATTGGGGCAAGATTCGGGGTGGTTGGTGATATTCGATCGCCGCGAGAATGCACCCGAAATTGAAGAACGGTTGAAGACTGAAATTCAGATGACACCAATGGGGCGAGAGATTACAGTCATTCGCGCGTGAGGAAGTTGTGATGAGTATTTCGATTTTGGCGATCGCGTAGGATGTGCGATCGACTCTAATCTCAAATATAATGAAGATAGTTTTTTTTAATTAGGAGATTGTTATGATTGCAGCTAGAGAGCAGGAGCGGTACTTTACGCCTGAAGAGTATTTTGCTTGGGAAGAGAAGCAATTAGAAAAACATGAGCTAATCGATGGTCGCGTATATGCGATGACTGGCGGGACTAGAAATCACAGTGATATCGCGGGAAACTTTTTACTGAGAATCAAGCCCCACCTGCGGGGAAGTGGTTGTAAAACATACAATTCTGACTGCCGCGTAAATATCCTCAATACTCGCAACTATACCTATCCAGATCTGAGTGTCACTTGCGATCGGCGAGATAATTCTAGCCCTCAATATATTACCTATCCCTGCTTAATCGTTGAGGTTTTATCGGATAGTACGGAGGCTTACGATCGCGGCAAGAAGTTTGAAAAATATCGCCGCAATCCGAATTTAATTGATTATGTGTTGGTGAGTTCTGATGAAATGGCGATCGATATTTATCATAAAAATGATGCCGGGGACTGGTTGATTCTGAGCTATCGAGCGGGCGATCGCGTCGAGCTTAAAAGTATTGGTTTAAGTTTGCCGATCGAGCAATTCTATGAAGAAATTGTTTTTGAGCGATCGCCTGATCCGGTTTAGTGATGATAGTCTAGCAATTTTTTAGGTTTGGGTTCCATGATGAAATAGACGGAAAGTGTCCATATATCGACGGAAAATAGGAAAATCACTTGCCAGTTGTCCGTCTATCTGGTAAAATTATGAGGATATATGGAGGAAGTAGGTCTAATTATCTGATGTCTTGATACATTTAGAATAGAGATACCCCACAGGATTTGATATCTTGAACAAGGAGGACTTACAAGCTAAAAAGGAGGACTTACAAGCTAGAGCTGGTGATATTCGGTCGAAATACCTCAAAAGACCGATAGGTACAAGTAATGTTGCTATTGCGGATGTATATCTGTCTAACAATATAGCTTTCTGTGTTGGAGCAACTTCTAAAGGGGGAAGCAAAAGTCCAATTCCTCGACCGCTACCCAAATCTGAAGGAGGGCAGTTTGAACCGTCAGTCGATTCGCGGACTGGTCGCCTTATGGATACAGACGCTGAGTACAAAGTTTTTTCCGCGATTGCAGATACGCTTGAATTGTCCTACGATCGAGGGGTAAAGGGTAATCTCTACCTCTATAGTGAGTTACAGCCCTGTGAAAGCTGCAACAATGTCCTGAAACAGTTCAAAGAAAAGTTTCCCAACATAAACATTGATGTTTTTTGGGATTATCCATATCCACGAGAGTCCTAAGCAGTTAAATCATGATCTTTCAAGGGAGCGGTTCTATATACAAGCAAGTAACTAGAAATCGGCAGTCTTTACTGTACAATATGCCTACGTCATTGCAGAAGGCTATAGTTTCGGTGTCGCATCATCGTTATGAAGAGCTTTATCAATCAGAGCCAGATGGATCTGTGCTGCTTGAAGATGCTTTAGGCCAGATTTTGGACTCATTTCAAGGTAGTAATCGTCTTCTAAGTCAATTGCGTTATGTTTGGATGGCTTTGACTTTAGCTGTTGTTGTAGAACCTACTGTTAAATACTACCAGCCTGATAGTCCCATACCAGAAGCAGCCATCAAGCGTTTAACACATTGGCTACTTAAGACTCTCACAGAAATTTTTAATCCGAACAGGCAACTTAGCAGTGGTATTCAAAACATAGAGAATGTTATATTAGAAGACTTTAACTCTTTCCTGTCCGCGCAGAATGTATCTAGTTTTCAAGTTCTATCAGAAGCTTTAGATGTCTACAGAAATGCGATTGAAACACTTGAGCCAGATCGTTCTCTGCAAGCTCTGCTGAATATTTTAGATGACTGCTTAGAGGGCTATGCTATTTTCCCAGGCTCTTATGGAAGACGTGAACTCTTCGATTGGTGGTTATTAGATGTTGTCCCATCATGCTGGTACTTACTTCCTCCAGTGTCTGTATACTCACTAAATAATGTGGAGATTGATGACAAGAGTTCTCCTTTAAGCAGATTGGAGGAGACAAGTTCTTTAGTATGGTCTTTAATTGGGGCTGCTATTCAAAAAACGCATCCTACAATTGGTACGTTATTTAACAGCAAGCCCTTTACGTCCTGTGATGAGGAGGAAGTTCAAATTAATAATCAGTTGCTTTTAAGCGAAAATAAAAACATTGATTCTGAGGTTATAAAGTATGAGTAATCAGCAAGATATCATAGCTGAACTTGTTAATAGCTTACGTGAGAAAAGCTCTGCAAATGAAGAAGAAAAAAGCTATGGAGAAGAGCATCTTGCTCAGCTTAGGGATGCGTGTGAAAACTTCTTGAAAAAGGAAAGTTTTGAAGTAGGGCAAATTGTAAAGTGGAAGAAAAACTTAAACAATAGAAAGCTCCCACATCAAAATCAGCCAGCTATTGTGGTGAGGTTATTGGAGGAACCCATAGTTAGTAGTGATGACGAATCGGGCAGTCCTTATTTTTTAGAGAAATTAGACATTGTTCTTGGAGTTATGTCCGATCGAGGTACTTTTCTAGTTTTTTACTACGATAGCAGCAGATTTGAGTCTTACTAATCTAATAAGTCATTGGTAATTATGTACAGCCTACAACCTATTAGAAGCCAAGAAGATTACAAAGCATCGCTGAAAGAAATAGAGCATTTGTTTGAAGCTGCTCAAGGAACTCCAGAATTCGATCGATTAGAAATATTAGTCACCTTAGTTGAAGCCTACGAAAACAAACACGAGCCGATCGTGATGCCCGATCCGATCGAAGCAATTCTTTATTATCTAGAAAGTCGAGGTCTAACTCAACAGCATCTAGAAGCCGTAATAGGTAGTCACGATCGAGCGATCGAAATTCTCAAATGAGCGGAGATTTTATGAAGACGGAGAATAATCAAGAGCTAGAGGACGAGTTACGTCCTGAGTATAATTTTAGTAAGATGAAGGGTGGCGTTAGAGGAAAATATGTCGATCGCTACAGGACAGGAACGAATGTTGTGTTGCTCGATCCTGATGTTGCTCAAGCATTTCCAACAAGTGACGCGGTTAATGAAGCACTTCGGCTGCTCATGCAAATCGCGCAAAGACAGAAGCCTAACAATGCGTTGGAGCCGACAGAACGATTATAATTGGATGAAAGCGCGATCGATAAGACTCACCCCAAAAATACCTATGAAAACTACGATCGAAATCGATAACTCCCTCATCACTAATGCGCTCCAGGCGACTGGACTCACAGCACAACAAGAAGTTGTCGAACTGGCCCTGAACCTGCTGATCCAAATGAAAAACCAAGAGAACCTCCGGGCGCTACGGGGTAAACTCGCCTGGGACGGCGACCTCGATCGCATGAGAACGGATACGGAACAATAGTAAGCCCATGATTATTGTTGATTCCAGCGTCTGGATTGACTACTTTAACGGACAATCCACCCCACAAACCGATTGCCTTGACCAACTCCTCACCACCCAACCGATCGCGATCGGCAACCTTATCCTCACCGAAGTTCTCCAAGGGTTTCGCCAAGACTCCGACTACAACACGGCCAAACATCTCCTCAGCAATCTCACCGTCTTCAATTTTCTCGAAGCTGACCTCGCCATCAAAAGTGCTGACAACTTTCGCACCCTTAGAAAGCAAGGCATCACAGTTCGCAAAACGATCGATGTCATTATCGCCACCTTCTGCATCGAAAATAATCACGAACTCTTATTTTGCGATCGGGACTTTCTTCCATTCGTCGATCGTCTTGGACTCAAATCTGTTCTCTAAACTGGTCTGCTAAAAATCCCATATCAAATTAGTACAATTGATTCAGGGAATATGCGATCGGGTGCGATCGACTCTAATATCAAATATAATGAAGATAGCTTTTTTCAGTGCGAAGGCTGAAGTGCTTGAGTCGAATCGTGTGGCGAACTCGATCGAGGAAAGGAGATTCGGCTCTCCTGATTTTTAGGTTATAAGCCAGAATTATCAATTTTCAATCCATTACCCTGTAAGGCTTTCAATTCAATCTTTTGATGAAGCTATCAGCAACCCCCCACTTTTTTACCAAAAGTCCAGGAGAGCCGGAGATTCTGATGGGGAGTAAGAAGGGGTTGACATACATCATCGAGCTGCGATATTATTCCACTATATCCAGTATTGTACCGCAACTGCCATACAATTATAAGTTCTACGGCTTGAATTCGACAAAGTAAAAAAAGTCATTATGCAACAAAAAAGGTGTGATGATATAGCAATCCTAAATGAGTCGTAAAATTTTTACCCCACCCCAACCCTCCCCTTACCAAGGGGAGGGAGTAAGAAATTCACAAATGATTTAGGATTGCTGCTATATATGTGCAATACTTGCGTTATATGTGTAAAACAGGCAAATTCCAGCCCATGACTTGAGGTGAGAAATGGTTGAATCTAAGGAGCGTATTCTAAATCTATATAATTCTTTGGAAAGTGATTTTATCAAACTAATTCCACAAGAACGGTTCAACAAAGATGTGAATATGAAGCTAGAGCGAATCACTCATCTACTGGAAGTCTTGGGAAATCCGCATAACTCTTTTCTATCTATTCATGTTGGAGGTACATCAGGCAAGGGATCTACTTCTACGTTAATTGCGTCAATCTTAACCACACAGGGCTATAAAACAGGGCTTTATTTATCCCCTCACTTGCAGATATTTAACGAGGTGTATCAGATTAACTGTAAAACAGTTGCGACCACAAAGCTTGTCGAGATATTTGAACGAGTCAAATCGGCTATAGCGAAAGTTGCTCAGGAAAACCCCTTTGGTCAGCCTAGCTATTTTGAAGCACAAGTAGCTTTGGCATTCTGCTTATTTGAAGAGCAAAAAGTTGATGTCGCAATTATCGAAGTTGGTTTAGGGGGAAGACTTGATGCCACAAACGTCTTGTCCTCAAAATTATCAGTGCTTACAAGTGTTGGATTAGATCACACCGAAATATTGGGAAATACTGTAGAAGAAATCGCTGAAGAGAAGGCAGGCATTATCAAAGATCTTCAGAATGTGGTGTGTGGATTCTCTCAAAGAACGACAAGAGAGATTGTTGCACAACGTTGCGAAAAGAGCGGTTCTCAATTATGGCAATTAGAGGAAGACTTCTCATTTACTGTTAATTCGGGGTCTTTAAGTGTAAATCTTCCAGAGAGAGTTTACGATAATTTATCGCTAACCAAACTTCTCGGAGAGTTTCAGTTCTATAACGCAGCTTGCGCTGTCGCAGCAGCTTATTTATTTTCACAAGGTAGCTTATCTGATTTTGCTGTCAGGGAAGGGTTCGCTAATGTCATAATCCCAGGTCGAATGGAAATATTACAAACCCAGCCAGTTGTAATACTTGATGGTGCGCATAATCCCGACAAGATGAGATCTGCTTCACATTCAGTTAACAAATTATTTGGAGGTAAAGAAAGAGTTATAATCATTTCTTTCAAAGAGGGAAAGCTTCTTGAAGATATATTGCCTTATCTCGTAGATAATGTGAAATGCTTCATATTGACAGCGTTTAACATTAAAGGATTGTGGGAGCCATGTCCACCTGAAGAATTGAAGAAGGTTATTAACAGCGTTGCCCCATCTGTGCCATGCTTCATAGTGCGCGATCCAATTAGTGCGGTTCGAGAGGGTTTATCTAGAGCGGCAGAGAATGATCTAGTATGGATTACTGGTTCTCTTTATCTCGCTGGTGATGTGCGTGAGTATTGGCATCCATCAGAATCTTTGCTAATGAGAGCAGAGGAATAACAGATTAGAACATATATCCAAGATTTATTAGAACTATCGAATCAATCATGCAAAATTCACAAAGATCTATTGTTAAAATAATTAAAGAAGTCTGTCGAGAAAATAACATATCTTGTGAATCTTTCTCCTACGACTGGATATTTCGTTTATCGAGAGATAGCACAGCAGTACACATTTTTGGCTATCAGTTCGAGAAAAATTCATCTACATCGCATCTAATTTGCTCTGACAAGTGTAGTGCGAGTGATTTATTGCAATTGAGTAAAGTCCCTGTCGTAGAACATACCTTTTTTATGTCACCAGTAAACATAAAGTATGTTGGTGTTTCTGGTAATTGGTCAAAATTATGCGAGTTGCTTAATCGGCATGGAAAACTCGTATGTAAATCGAATGAGGGAACAGGTGGTAATGGTGTCTACCTTGTTTCAAATCAATTTGAGCTTGAGAATGCCGCATACAAAATATACAATCGCTCAAGAGCGATGGCAGTGTGTCCGTTTTACGAAATAGAGAATGAGTTTCGGGTTGTGGTGCTAGATGGGAAAGTTAAATTAGTCTATCGGAAAAACATTCCTTATTTATTAGGCGATGGAGTATCTACTTTACGCCCGCTCTTGGTTGCTTACCTGAAAGAAAACATAGATTGTCCAGTTAGTTTTAATATTCCTGATGAAGATTATTCTAAAATCCTTGATTCTGGCAAGAAGTATTACTTACATTGGAAACATAATCTTGGACAAGGAGCAAACCCGGAAATTGTTCAAGATGAAGAACT
The DNA here is from genome assembly GCF_020883045.1 of Microcoleus sp. CAWBG58. Taxonomy (NCBI): domain Bacteria; kingdom Bacillati; phylum Cyanobacteriota; class Cyanophyceae; order Oscillatoriales; family Microcoleaceae; genus Microcoleus; species Microcoleus sp. CAWBG58. The sequence continues at coordinate 28,402 of NZ_JAHRFA010000082.1, forward strand.
TGTTGGACGATTAAGTGATTTAGCATTGCACACAGCTAAAGTTGTAAATATTCACTTCGCGTCAATAGATATAATAGAAACTAACAATCAATATTTGGTTCTAGAAATAAATAGTGGTGTGATGATGGAGCATTTTTCTCAGTTGAATGACAGTAACTATCAGATAGCTAAGTGCATTTACAAAGAAGCTATTGAAAGTATGCTTAGTTAAAGTGAAAATATGCGGAAGCAACTACTAATGCCTGTTCTATTAACCGTTGCTCAAAAAATTGGAATGAAAATTCTGATTGAACCAACAAGAGCAATGTACGGAGTTATCCTATTCGATAGTGGGAAGAAGTATTACATCAAGGATGTTAATTTCAATCTCAACTTGAGTGCCTCAACTTCACTTGCAAAAAACAAAGCTGCGACATCTTTTTTTCTTGAGAAATTCGGATATCAAGTACCCGAATTTACTATGGTATATAGTGACGAGAAATGTGCTCGAACTCAATCTAATGATACTCTTCAAGAAGGATTAGACTACTCAAGACGAATTGGCTTTCCCGTGATTCTTAAGCCAAATAATATGTCACAGGGCAGCTTTGTTTTTAAAGTTAACGACGAATCGGAATATTTTAGCTTTTTGTCAGAAATTTTCACGTACTGTGACACGGCTCAGATTCAGAAGTTTTATTCTGGGAATGACTACAGAATAGTAGTTTTAGATAGGAGAGTGCTATCTGCTTATCAAAGAATTCCTTTCCATGTTATCGGTGATGGAGATTCTTCTATATCTGAATTAATTTGTAAGAAACAACGATTATTTGTACAGTCTGGTAGAGACACTAAATTGATAGATACTGATACACGCCTTGCTCATAAAATCCTTCAGCAAGGTCTTTCGCTAGAGAGCATACCTGCTCCTAATGAAAGAGTTATCTTGCAAGATATTTCAAACTTGTCGGCTGGAGGGGAAACTATTGAACTCACAGATGAAATACATCCTTCTTTTGTAAAACTAGCGTTGCTGATTGCAAGAGATATGAATTTAACTTTATGCGGCATTGATATAATCACAAATGATATCACGCAGCAAAATGATGGTCAGTATACTGTTATTGAGGTTAATAGCGCACCTGGATTAGATAACTATGCGTATCAAGGTGCGGTGCAAGAATCATATGTAGAAAGTTTGTACCGAGAAGTCTTGCTTTATATTAGAAATTCATACTCCTAAGTAGGTTGGGGTAGTTAAACGTAACTAAGTCAGGTTTTGCAAAACCCTCATAAACCTTATTAGATAAGCATTATAGGCTAATTTGAATTTTGAAATATAACTCAGTATTTCAACCCAAACCTACTTAGAATAGTCTATTCGGTGGCTAGCAGCCGTAGAACAAACCTAGTGCAGCGGACGGTATCGAGATATTGGTTGTGATACCAAGGTCATCTGCCGCCGCTGACTAGGAACGTTATCTCGCAAACGCTGCCCATTTGTGACAAGTTAAGAAAAAGTGCAAATTGTCAAGGGGGTATACAAAAAAAGGTAAAATAGAATGAAACCTTGACCAGGCAAGCATTTGAGCAAGTCATGAGTAGTAAAAAACGCATTCACCG
>NZ_JAHRFA010000083.1:0-29453 GCF_020883045.1 Microcoleus sp. CAWBG58
GTAATTCATGGAGTAGAAGCTAGAGGACAAAAGGGAAATTACACCACGCAACGTCTTAAGTTTAACTCCAATTAGGTAACTTAATATTTTGTTACATAGATTGGTTTTTTCCCGCCTACCTACTTAAATCAATACGGTTCACTTAAGATAAGTAGATGGGTGTAAATAAATCGGTTCATGTAACAGAACGTAAAGCAACCGTAACCCCTGCGTTGGCGAAGCCGCCCTGAAAGGGCTAGGGCTTATGCTTCGCTTCACTTCGTTTCGCTCTCTTCGGACATACTTGTGTATTTTCATACTCATCTACTTAGTCATTGCGAGGAACGAAGCAATCTCCGTATCTATTTTAAATAGGGTTTGACCCCCAGGGCGGTCTTAAGTAAACCGTATTGACTTATAAATTAGATACGTTTGCCTCGCGGCTGAAGGCGATTCCGACAACTTAAATTGGTCCACACTGATATTTTGTACTCGTCCCTATGGATGAGGAAATACCTAGAAAATATCTGCGTTTATCTGCGTTTATCTGCGCTTTAAAATACAGCAGATTCCATATTGATGAAGTATACCCCCGCTCGATCGAGCCTTCTATGGAGACTCTAAAAGCCGTGTCCTTACACTTCATAAACTTGGAATACGCTATATCTCTTATTTCAACATCAAAGCAACTTCCTTCGCAAAATAAGTCAAAATCAAATCGGCACCCGCCCGTTTGATACTCGTCAAAGTCTCCAAAATAATCCGATTTTCATCAATCCAACCTAACTTTCCAGCAGCTTTGATCATTGCGTATTCGCCGCTGACATTGTAAGCAGCTACGGGCAAATTAGTTGCTTCGCGCACTTGGCAGATAATATCGAGATAAGCCAAAGCAGGTTTTATCATGACAATATCTGCGCCTTCAGCGATGTCCAAAGCAATTTCTTTGAGTGCTTCCCTCGCATTAGCAGCATCCATTTGATAAGTCTTTTTGTCTCCAAACTTTGGGGCAGAATCGAGGGCATCCCGAAACGGGCCATAATAAGCAGAGGCATATTTTGCTGAATAAGCCATGATTGCGGTATCGATGTATCCTGCTGTATCTAAGGCTTTGCGAATTGCGCCGATTCTGCCGTCCATCATGTCGGAAGGTGCGACCATATCCGCACCAGCATCAGCTTGAGAAACTGCCATTTTTACTAAAACTTCAACAGTCGGATCGTTGAGAATTTTACCAGTTTCGTCAACTAAACCGTCGTGTCCGTGTGAAGTGAAAGGGTCGAGGGCTACGTCGGTAATTACTACTATTTCGGGAATGTTTTTTTTGATGGCTTTGACTGTTTGTTGAACTAATCCTTCTGGGTTGTAGCTTTCGGTAGCAGTGTCATCTTTCTTGTTTTCTGAAATTACTGGAAAAAGCGCGATCGCACAAATTCCCAAATTCCAACATTCAGCGATTTCTGTTAGCAATAAATCCAGCGAATAGCGATAACAACCGGGCATCGAAGCAATCTCAACTTTTTGCCCTTCTCCTTCCATCACAAACATCGGATAGATGAGGTCGTCAACAGTCAGGTGATTTTCTCGTACCATGCGTCGCAAACCGGGTGTGCGGCGGAGGCGGCGGGGACGGATGGTTGTGAGGGAGGGATTGCGATCGTCTGGAGTAAGAACGGCGGACTCGACGTTATTTGCGGATGACATAGGAACTAATTGCAATAATGATAATCATTATTATTACATTGTTGCGCGAAGCGGTAGCGCCACGGAATTGAAAAAACAACTCCTCACGCCTGTGTGACAAGCTATTTCACCAATCTGTTCTATTTTGAGCAGAATAGTATCGGCGTCGCAATCGTAAAATATTTGTTTGACTTTTTGGATGTGTCCGGATGTCGCGCCTTTGTGCCAAAATTCAGAGCGCGATCGGCTCCAATAGTGTGCTTCTCCTGTAGCTAGAGTCTGCTTAATTGACAGTTTGTTCATCCACGCCATCATTAAAATAGTACCGTCTCGATCGTCCTGGGCGATCGCCGGAATCAAACCTCGATCGTTAAATTTTAAAGCTTCAATCCACAAATATTTTTGATCCATATTCAATTTACAGTTGTATTTCCTCAAGTAAGATTTTTTTAACCGCAGAGAGCGCAGAGAGCGCAGAGGGAGGAAAGGGAAAGAGAGAAATATGGTAATGCAATATGACTCTCTTTTCTTTGATTTATCCTGCAAAGAGGCAATTTTTTGTAGACAATTCTAGCTAGTGAAAGCTTGATTTGTGAGCGATTAAACTCATGAATTCTTGACGAGTTCTGGAATCTTCAGCAAACACTCCCCGCATCGCTGAAGTCGCAGTCCAAGAACCTGGTTTTTGCACGCCGCGCATTACCATACACATATGAGTTGCTTCAATTACAACTGCTACACCTTGAGGTTTTAGCAATCCTTGCAGTGCATCCGCAATTTGTGCAGTTAAGCGTTCTTGTACTTGCAATCTGCGGCCGTACATTTCACAAATTCGAGCAATTTTTGACAGTCCAATTACTTTCCCGTTGGGAATGTACGCAACGTGTGCTTTGCCAATTATTGGCAGGATGTGGTGTTCGCAGGAACTGAAAATATCAATGTCCCGCACTAACACCATTTCGTTAGCATTTTCTGTGAATACTGCTCCGTTGAGCAGTTCGTCGAGAGATTGACGATAACCTCCAGTTAGAAACTGCAAGGCTTTGACAACTCGTTTCGGTGTATCTCGCAACCCTTCGCGGTCTGGGTCTTCTCCCAATCCTAGCAGCAATGTACGCACTGCTTGCCTCATTTCTTCATCTGAGACTGGAGGTTGAGATTGGGTAGGAATTGATGACACTACACCATTGGGAGAAGTCAATTCTGGACGAGTAGATAAAGTCATGCTTGCAGTTTGTGAAAATGTTTAACAGTGGCTGTGGACTTTTATTTGCTATCTGATTATAACAAGATTCACAAAATGAAACATTAAATGGTTTGTTTTTTTATAAGTCAATAATAACTCAAAATATAAAATCAACCGTTGGTAGTTACACGGTTTTTGCTGTCAAAAAGTGCAACTACTAACGGCGCAATTAAATCTAAAATCTCTTAGCTATGGACGTGACACTGAGATTGACAAAATCTTAAACTAAGCAATTGTTAAGCTGTTCTCGAATTTGAGCGGTATCTAAGTTGCGGCCGATGACTACGAGTTGAGTCTTAGGTGGAGTCAACCATTCGTAAGCATTTAGTTCATAGCGCGCGCCACTAAGTTGAAAAATGTGTCTCATCGGGCTGTCTTCAAACCAAAGAATCCCTTTTGCCCGAAATACATCTAAGGGCATTTCTTCGGTGAGAAATTCTTGGAATTTGTGGATATTAAAAGGTCGATCGCTCTGAAATGATAGCGAAACAAATCCGTCATTATCTAAGTGATTGGAGTGATGTCCGTGATGGTGATGTTCGTGATGATGTTCGTGATGGTGATGTTCGTGATGCTCGTGTTCGTGATGCTCGTGTTTTTCCTCGGTTTCCAAATTATCGAAAAGATCTGCTTGGGTTAAACCTACACCCAAAATCAATGGTAAAGGAACTTCACCATATTCAGAGTGTAAAATTCTCGCTCCTTCCTTGATTGTGCGAATGTAAGCTTCTAATTCTTCTACTTTTTCTGAAGGAGCTAAATCGGTTTTGTTCATCAGCACGATATCTGCAAATGCTACTTGTTTTAAAGCTGCTTCGCTCTCAAAATGATCGGTGGTGAAGGTTTCGCTATCCACTACAGTGAGTACAGAATCTAGAGTGGTCAAATCCCGCAATTCCGTGCCGAGAAATGTCAATATAATCGGCAATGGGTCGGCAATTCCGGTGGTTTCAATCACCATGCAGTCGATACGGTCTTCCCGCTCTAACACTCGGTATACTGCATCAACCAAGCCTTCGTTGATGGTACAACAAATACAGCCGTTGCTCAGTTCTACCATGTCATCTTCGGTAGAAATTAAAAGCTGCGAATCGATGTTGATATCGCCAAATTCGTTAACTAAAACTGCTACTTTTAAATCTTGACGATTTTTGAGGATTTGATTGAGTAAAGTGGTTTTGCCGCTGCCTAGAAAGCCGGTAATTATAGTTACTGGCATCCCTCTCTTGGGAAAATCGGAAATTAAATCTGGGGTTTGTACAGTGAGATTAGTCATTGTCCCTCGTTGATTAATTGTAGAGGCCCTGCTGTTAGTTCAGAAAGCTGCTAATTATCCCAAAGCTCTTGTGGATAGCACTTCCTAGCCAAAATTTAGGTACGATCGCCTGTATCGCACTGGATCGAGTATGATAATCATTATCATAGTATCTTAGATGTGCTTTAAGCGCAAGCCCTAGAATTATTGCTCAGCTAGCTGATGACTCATAAACACTTGACTGTCATCCCTTTTCCAGATAAATCTCATGTTACAAACGGGAAGTTAAGACAATGTATTGAGGGCGAGTGCGATCGATCAATCCCTCTTCTTCCAGCCTCCCCATCAGTCGCGTTACTGTGATCCGGGTAATTCCGATCGCCTCGGAAAGCTCCTGGTGAGTCAATCTCAAATCGATTAACACTCCTTGTGCGACTTCGCGACCAAATTTTTGTCCCAACCAAACCAATAGTTGCAGGAGTCGATCGCGCAGAGATTCGATCCGCACTATGTAGAATAATGCTTGAGTTTGCTGGACGTGTTTGAAAATTTCATCTAACGATCGATCGCACAAATTTGCAGGAATGTAGCTAATTTCTACATGAGTTTTGCACTCAATTTGGTAATGTTGCACGCCTGACAGCGGCTGACCGATCGCATCTCCTACTCCCCAATATCCCAGCGTAATTGGTGTCCCCTGCTCGCTCCAAGTCACGGTTCGGACAGCACCCCGTTCTATTCGCAGCAAGCCTTTAGACGGCACGGGCACTAACTGGCGGCAGGTGAAAGTCTGCTGTCTGAGACTGGGGTACAAGGCTGGAGTGTAGGTCGAAAAAGTCATAGGAGTCACCGTTACTTTGAATACAAAATGGATTCTAGCCTAATTGAGAAAATATATCAACTAGCAAGTTAGGAAATTACCTAAAATCAAAGAAACCTGGTTTCGTGACAAAAACCTAGGCTTTCCGTCATCCGGTGACAAGAAACCGGGTTTCTAACCCTTGCGAGTGCGTCAGCCATAGGAATTTTTGCAAGCATCGCGACAGGGAAAGACTAAGCCCCAAAACCTTTGCGGGTGTTGTAGGAGAGGTTTCTGAACTTCACAATATCGGTGTCCGGGTCGTAAAGAGTATAGGTTGCTCGATCGGGCAACCTACCGACATTCCCCACTCCAACCACCCGCCGCGGGGTTGCAGAGATCGTTGATTGCGGCTCTATAGAGTCAAGAGTCTGGAGCGAGTTATTGATAATACTTCTCTCTAATTGATACTCAAAGGCTAAGCCCGATCGCCCGCAAAACAAAGTATTGGCATCAGCGCGGATTGCGCGATCGAGCATGACAGGTGGCGGAGTTTCCGGGGTAAGATCGTCAGACGCGCTAACTGTACTCCCGTGAATCAACAAACAGTCAAACTCGTGGAAGCCAAAAGTCAAAGAGCGCAACCACTCTACACTTTTGCGGCTAACCGAATCCCAGAGTAACTTAATCGTATCTGCACTGTATTTTGCTCGCAATTCTGTCGCATCAGGGCTAGAACCTATTCCGTGTAAGTTAAAACACTGCTCTTCCCACCACCCGATACATACTTGGGGTTGGATTTCTCCTCGTTTGGGCGATCGAACTCGCTCAACTAATTTTTCACAATCGGGATTAGGGCCGACTAAATCGCCTAAAATATACAATTCATCAACGCGAATTTTCAGACGCTTGATGTCAGCGACTACAGCTTCGTAAGCAGCCAGATTTCCTTCGATTCCTGTTAGTATTGCCCAGTTTGTCATTATTTATTTATTTCCGAAAATTTAGGTTCGTAGTGAGGACTTTAGTCCTCTTTTTTGTTCGTAGTGAGGACTTTAGTCCTCTCTCTGATTCTTAGTCAATAAGGACTAAAGTCCTTACTACAAACAACTGTTAATAAGGACTAAAGTCCTTACTACAAACAATTGCTAACTATCTCTCACAAACATGAGTAGGATCGTCAGCTCTTTCGGCATATTCCAAACCCCTAGCCAAACGCCAAGCAAAAATCGGCGGTAAACCTTTTTCAATAATTGCAGCACAAGTTGCTTGATAGTCATATTCCACTTCTCGCAAAGTCACCTGTTCGGCATCAGTATCGTAAATAACGTAAGTAGCATTCGGTCTACCGTGACGCGGTTCTCCTACGGAACCGACATTCACAATCCGCTTTAAAGGAGCCGTGAAATTTAAAGCTTTCTCCCCTTCAACGCTCGGCCCGCTAACCTTTACCTGCATTTTTTCCGCGTTTAAAGTGCGGACGTAGGGGACGTGGGTGTGACCGCAAAACAGCACGTCGGCACCTGTATAAAATACCCGTTCTAAAGCAGCAAAAGCATCCATTGTTGGCAATAAATATTCGTGGTTGCTGTGAGGGCTGCCGTGGACAAAACACATATTGTTTTCTCGCAAACTGTGTGGCAAAGTTGCTAAATATTCTCGCGTTTCTAAGGGAATTTGTGCGTTAGTCCATTCGTGGGCTAATTTGCCTCTTTTTTCTGCTAAAACTGACGGATAGCTGCATTCGCAGGAGTTCAAACCTTCGACGATATCTTCATCCCAACAGCCGACGCAGGTGGGAATGTCGAGGGAGCGAATCATTTCTACTACTGCCTGGGGATTTGGCCCGTAGCCGACTAAATCTCCGAGGCAAAATATTTTTTCGGCTTTTTGTTGGTCAATGTCTGACAGCACTGCATTTAAGGCTTCGTAGTTGCCGTGAATGCAGGACATTACTGCTATTTTCATGCTGTTTATTCTCCTAATGATAGTGATTGTTTGACTTGTTGTTGGTAATTCCACATAATTGTTTCGGACAGACAGCAATCTTCTAGGGTTTGTCCTAATGCTGTTGTATCGAGGTTTTCGCCGACTATTTCTATGCCGCTAAATCTTTGGGGACGGCCTTCGAGCCAGCGGGGAAGTGGCAATTCTTCGTGGGCGGTTTCTTCAAATGCTGCGGCGAAGTCGAAGTAGAACGATCGCCCGTCGGCTATGTCAAAGATGCCTTTTGCTCTGTGAACTTTGCCGTAGGCTCCTTGAGTCATTTCTTGGTACCAAAACATATCTAGGCTGGCGGGATCTAAGACTTGCCCGCTAACGGGCGATCGCCAAATTGATAGTTTGTCCACTTTCCCGCTAACGGCTATTCCCTCGACAATTACATCCGCCCATTGATGCCATTCGGTGTTTTTGATGTCTGGCGGGACTACACCAAATCGGCGGCTGGGGAAGCTTTGAAGCAGGTTTTCTAGTGTTGTCAGTTGCAGGTGAAATCCGAGTTCGATGTAGGCTGAAACGCCGTTTTCTAGGTGTTTCGCGAGTAGGGACTCTTCGCCTTCTGTGATGGTTTTGATTTGGGGGAATCCTGCGGCGATGCAGGTTTGGTCGATCGGCACATTGCCACTTCCGGGGCAGAAATACAGCACGGGTGCTGTCTCGGCTGCTAGCTGCTGTCGGATCCAGGTAGTTTTGCCGCTTCCGGGCGGCCCTGCTACGGCGGTGATTGTAGGTTGACTCATGAATATAATGATAATCGTTATCAAGCGCTGTCAGCTCTTATACATTTAAATTTAATTTGGCGATCGGGCGGAATGCTCGCGCTACAAGCTTTTGCAGCTATTGTCAGTTGTTCGACACTGCTTGCAAACCATTTTTTTATTTAAAAGATGTTGACTATCGCCACGGATGGAGAATCAAACTGCATCTTTACTCAAACAGCTTTGCTTACCAAAAAATCTCTGATGTACCGATTGACTAACTGCGGCTGTTCCTGATGCACCCAGTGGCTGCAATTGGGAACGTAATGAATCTGAAAATCCCGCACGTAATCTGCGGTTGCGTAGGTTAACTCTTTGCCGAGGGCCCGATCGTTTTCGCCCCAAATCATCAACGTCGGAACTTCGAGGATCTCTCTATGCGGGCGATCGACAAATCCGCGAGCAATATTGCGGTAATAATTGATAGTAGCAGTCAGAGCCCCCGGTTTAGCTGCCGCATCTTTGTAAGCTTGGATATCGGAGGGGGTAAAGCTGCTTTTGTCAACTGCCATGCCTTGCAAAGCGCGATCGATCGCCCGATAGTCGCCCAACTTAATTAAAAATTCCGGCAAAAATGGCAACTGAAACAAAAAGATGTACCAACTTTTCAGCAATTGTTGGCGAGTTCGCAACCCTTCAGCAAACTTTGCCGGATGCGGTATATTCATCACAATTAATTTATCCACCATCTCAGGATAAGCATAAGCAAAACTCCAGGCGATCGCACCTCCCCAGTCGTGGGCAACTAAGACGCAGCTTTTGTATCCAAGGCCTTGAATAATTCCCTTGATATCTTCTACAAATTCTGCCATCACATAAGCAGATTTATGCTTAGGTTTGTCGCTGTCATTGTAACCCCTGAGATCCACAGCAACAACTTTATAATCTGATGCAAATTCCGGGATTTGATGGCGCCAAGAATACCAAAACTCAGGAAATCCGTGCAGCATCAGCATCAGCGGCCCAGAACCTTGAGTGACACAGTGCAGTTTGATGCCGTTTGTAGCGATAAATTCGTGTTTCCAAGCAGCTTCTAGCACAGACATAAATTTTCACTCTAGATGTAAACTTATACTAGCAGTTGCTACCTTTAATAGAGGTAAACTGAAGACAGAGCTCAGCCAAAACTAGGAAGTTAAGGAGTCATTACCATGTCTGGCGATCGCCTGCAAACAATTGTCAACCGCTTGACAGATCGTCTCAAGCGCGACGTATTAATTGAAAAATCCCTATACGACATTCGAGAAGTGGTGCAGAGCGATCGCGCGGTACTGTATTATTTTTACAGGCAGTGGCAAGGTCGAGTGACTTGTGAGATGCTAAGTGCGAGGGAACTTTCAATTTTGGGATCGACCGGCCCAGACGAGTGTTTTAACGACGAATACGCTGCTTTGTACGAAGCGGGCCGAGTCAGAGCAATTACAGATATTGAAACAGAGCCAATCCACCAATGTCACCGACTGTTTCTGCGGAGCCTGAAAATACGCGCTAATTTAGTAGTACCAATTTTAACAGCAAAGGGACTTTGGGGGCTGTTAATCGCCCATCAGTGCAGCGGGCCCCGTACTTGGTTGCGATCGGACATTGAATTCATGCAGCAACAAGCAGACAATATAGCCATGTCTCCTACTGTTCAAGATAGTTAACTAATTAAAATTGACATCAGATGCTGTAGATGCTAGCGTAGAATTATAAATTTATCGGTTATATTTACCATGTCACTTTTGAATATTCAAGCTTTAAACAAAGCATTGCCTACCGTAATCTTAGGGTTATTCCTTAGCAGTTATACCAGCAACATTGACTCTAAATTAAGCAACAATCAATTAACTGCACCTAGAGTCATAACCTCAACAGAGATTATAGCTGATAACACCAGCGAGCAAGCAGCAATCAAATTATTAATCGATCGGCAGTTCAAAGCTTTGAATGAAAGAAATACCGAAGCCTATATGGCGACAGTAGATCCAAGCTCTCCTGGTTTTCAACCAACAATAATTACAATTGCAGAAGTCTTCAAAAGAAATTTAAAGTACGAACCAACAAAAATTGAAATTGTGGGAATTTCAGGAAACGAAGCCAAAGTAAGAATCGAACAAACAACCACAAAGATTGGCGGCCCAGCTTCACCTTTCAGAGATAATAAGATGATAATATTACATACGTTACGCAAATCAAATGGAGAATGGAAATTTTTTAGTTCGGTACCGGAAAATATTCAGTATTTGAATTAGGCTAACTTATGCCATGAGAGCAAAAATCGCTCTACACAATAATTTTGGGGCTTGCTTTCTCCACTCATGTGTAAGGTGCGTCGCCAGGAGATTTGCGATTGATATGATGTCCGCTCGATTACCATAAAAAACAGTTCGTAGTGCGGACTTAAGTCCGCAGCTTTTTGCGGACTTAAGTCCGCACTACGAACCTTACAAAAAGTCTGGCGTTTGGATGTTTGTTACTGAGGTTGCGAGATACTTGCAATCCAGTCTTATCGACTTCATAATCACCTGTCTCAATGTCGATGATGACCATCTTGCCAATATTTTCCTCAACCTCGATTTTTTGACGGATTCCATTTTTGTACAGTTGCTTTGCACGACGCGCAACTTCTTCACGGCTTAAAAGGATTGCTTGCATGGGCTGACTTTCAATCGCGATTCGGCTTCTGTAAACTTCTCTATGATATCATGTTGGATTAGATCGGACTTACACCTTTAATCTTCATCAAAGTCGATCGCTGATTCATTCAAGCCAGAAAATGATTCTAACTTCTTTTGGGTTGCCCAACTTCAGTAACTCTTCAATGAACCAGTCTACACATCCTACAAACTCACGATAGCTTTGTACCCATGAAACCTCGGTGTAGCCCTCTTTTTTTCTATAATAAACAGGCTCGTCATCTGGAAAAGCCTCCGGGAAAGAAGCTGAACTCCAAAATAAATGAGCGTATTGATTTTTTACATACCCGGTATGGGGTGGAAATTTTCTGTCCCAATCATAATCAATGACCTCTTGAACCGTGAACCAGGTGAGATAACAATTTTGGCGGCTCAAGTACCAAAAATTTTCAAAATACTCCTTATAAACAGCATTCATATCCTTTGGAAAACCGCGTGGCTTGGAAAGAGGAACTATTTCTTCCGTATGTGCGATATCGTAAATTGCGCGATGATAATAGCCGACCAAAGCAGCATATAACTCGTATAGCCCAGTAGGACTCATATAACAAACAGGGATTTGCTCACCTTTTGACCATTTTGGTGTAGGAGTGGGTTCCCATTGATTATTTCTCCAAACTTCTGCGTAGAGGTTACTCGTCCTACTCATATCTCTCACCTAACATCTGAATCCGATCGAGTTCATCATCTCGTTCGACGTGATGCCCATTTAACTTCCCACCTCGCCAGACATTCTTTCAATAACACCCTTCTCCATGATTCAAGCCGTATAACTTATTTATAATTGTATCGAAGTTGCGGTACAACACGGGGTCTAATCAAACAATACCGCAACTCGATCGCACATCCTTCTTACACCCCACCAGCATCTCCATTCCTCAAAAGTTAGGGGATGTATTGAGTATTAGCTCACAGCTACAGCACTCCCTAAAGGATGCTGATCTAAAACAGCCTTCAAATACTTCCCAGTATAAGAACGAGGATTTGCCGCTACCTCCTCCGGCGTTCCCGCCACAATAATCTCACCGCCCTTATCTCCCCCTTCCGGGCCCAAATCGATCGCCCAATCGCAGCACCGAATCACGTCCAAATTGTGTTCGATGACCAAAATTGAATTACCCTTATCCACCAATCTTTGCAGCACATTTAGTAAGTGGTGAACGTCATAAAACGACAAACCAGTCGTGGGTTCATCAATCAAATAAAGCGTTTTCCCAGTAGCGCGACGCGACAGTTCCGTAGCCAACTTCACCCGCTGCGCTTCGCCGCCAGATAGTGTCGGCGCAGGCTGTCCCAACTGAATGTAACCCAAGCCAACATCCACCAAAGTTTCCAATCTGGCGCCCGCCCTGGGAATATTTTTAAACATTTCCGCAGCTTCCTCCACAGTCATGTTTAAAACATCAGAAATTGACTTGCCTTTATACTTTACTTGCAGCGTTTCCCGGTTGTACCGCGCACCTTTACAAACCTCGCACTGTACGTAAACATCCGGCAGAAAATTCATTGAAATCACGTTCACGCCTTGGCCGCCGCAAGCTTCGCACCTTCCCCCTTTCACGTTAAAAGAAAACTGTCCGGCTTTGTAACCTCTTGCCTTCGCTTCAACGCTTTCGGAAAACAAATCCCGAATCACATCAAAGACTCCGGTGTAGGTAGCTGGATTGGAACGTGGAGTGCGGCCGATGGGAGATTGATCGATGACAATTACCTTGTCAACCACATCATCTATAGAGCGTTCTCCCTTAGTTTTGAGGGCGTCCATGTCGGGCGGCAAAGGAACTTTTTTGGTCAGATAGTGTTGCAGTGACGGATACAGCAATTCGTTGATTAAAGTTGATTTGCCGGAACCGGAAACGCCTGTCACGCAGACGAGTTTTCCGAGCGGAATTTCGATATCGACGTTTTTTAAATTGTTGCGCGTCGCATTTTTGAGGCAGAGAGCTTTGCCGTTACCTTTTCTCCTTTCGTTGGGAGTTTCAATTACTCGTTTTCCAGACAGATAAGCACCTGTCAAAGATTCTTCGGCCGCTAGCAGGTTTTCTAAACTTCCCTGCGAGATGATGTTGCCGCCGTGAACGCCTGCACCAGGGCCGATATCGACAATGTGATCGGCGGCGCGCATGGTTTCTTCATCGTGTTCTACGACTATCAAAGTATTGCCTAAATCGCGCAATTTTGTTAAGGTTTGCAGCAGGCGAAAGTTGTCTCTTTGGTGCAGTCCGATGCTGGGTTCGTCCAAAACGTAGAGGACTCCTGTCAAACCGGAACCGATTTGAGTGGCGAGGCGAATTCGCTGGGCTTCTCCGCCGGAAAGTGTCATTGCTGCGCGGTCTAATGTCAGGTAATCTAATCCGACATCGAGCAAAAATTGCAATCTTGCTTTGATTTCTCTGAGGGCTAAATCGGATATTTGAAATTGTCGATCGCTCAATCCCAAATTATTTACCCGTTCCCGACATTCGCGAATCGAAATTCCGGTCAAATCCACAATTCCATAGTTTCCTAACCGCACCGACAGCGCCTCTGGTTTCAAGCGTTTGCCGTGACAAGCATCGCAAGAGCGATCGACCCGATACTGTTCCAGCTTCTGTTTGATCAAATCAGAACCAGTGTCGTCGTACTGGCGCTGCAACATGGAAATTACGCCCTTAAAATCTCTCCTCAAATCGCTGGCGTTGCTGTCTCGCTTCTTGCTTTCTGCGGTTTGTTTTGACTCATTACCGTACAAAATCACTCGCTGGTGTTCGGGCCTCAAGCGGAACCAAGGAGTGTCGATATCAAACCCGCAACTATCGGCAACGCTGCACAGCAAAGAGAGATAATAGGAGTTGTCTTTGTCTGACCAAGGGGCGATCGCACAATAAAGAGGTGCTTTCTCGTCAGGAATCACCAACTCCGGTGCAAAAGTCCGCAAACTCCCCAAACCGTGACAGTTGGGACAAGCGCCGTAGGGCGAATTAAACGAAAACAACCGGGGCGAAAGTTCTTCCATCACCGCGCCGTGTTCGGGACAAGCAAAGTTTTCGGAAAATACGATCGGCCCATTGGCTGGTTCAGAATTTTCGTCAGGCGGTAACTCTTCTACGATCGCAATTCCCTCAGAATGTCGCAAACAAGTTGCCAGAGAATCGACTAAACGCTCTTCTAAACCGGGTTTTTTAACTAACCGATCGACAACTATCTCGATATTGTGGATATGATTTTTATCTAATTCGATATTTTCCGACAGTTCTAAAATTTCTCCGTTAACTTTCACCCGAATAAATCCTTCGGAAGCTAAACTCGACAATAATTTGCGGTGAGTGCCTTTTTTGCCGCGTACAACAGGCGCCAGAAGGTGAAAGCGAGTACCGTCTGGAAGTGCCATAACTCGATCGCACATTTCATCAATTGTCTGCGGCGCAATGCAGCGATCGCAAATCGGACAGTGCGGTTCGCCAGCTCTGCCGTACAGTAATCTGAGATAATCGTAAATTTCTGTAACAGTGCCGACAGTCGATCGCGGGTTGTGAGAAGTTGACTTTTGGTCGATCGAAATAGCCGGACTCAAGCCTTCGATCGCATCCACATCCGGCTTGTCCAACTGTCCCAAAAACTGGCGGGCGTAGGCGCTGAGAGACTCAACATAGCGGCGCTGTCCCTCAGCAAAAATTGTATCGAAAGCCAGGGAAGACTTACCGGAACCGGAGACACCGGTAAAAACTATCAGTCGATCGCGCGGCAGTTCCAGATCGATATTCTTAAGATTGTGCTGTCTCGCACCGCGAATCCGAATCGTATTTTGGCTGTTGGAGTTAGAAGTCGTCACCTGATGCCCGTTGTGGGATGCACTTGGCTGGCTGTGTGAGGTTTTGGCGCGTTGGGACATGAGAGTAGTGCAAAACAGTGCTTAACCATCTTAGCGCTGCCTTTGAACTAGCTGGCATCCAAACTCAAGAATATCAAAGAATTTTAGACAGTTGATAGTTGACGGTTGAGGGTTGACTGTTGACTGTTGACAGTTGACAGTTGATAGTTGACAGTTGACAGTTGAGGGTTCAATTGGGAGCATCTCTTGTTTGAAAAAAGCATTTTTTCTTTGAGTGCGAGCGTCCCCGCTCGCGTGCTTTATAAAGCACGCGAGCGGGGACGCTCGCACTATGAAATGCAAAACTAAGATGCTCCCGTTTTATTTCCCACTGCTGTTTGCACAGGCTGCATAATGTTTACTTCCCCGACCTTGAGATTAACATCAAAGAATATTAAAAAGTTGACAGTGTGTAGGGGCGGTGCCCCCGTGCCCGCCCTATTAGTTAACAGTTGATACTTGGCAGTTGACAGTTCAGTTTTAATGCCCGCTGCTGTTTGCAGAATAGACTGCATATCGCAAACCAAGTGCACTTATGAAGTAAAATCGAGTCTAATCCTTATAATTGCTGAGGTCTGGTGTGATGCCAATTCCCAAACTTAGTGAAACGATCGTCAAGAATAACAGTTCTGAGCGATCGCTCAACCGAGCCGAAGATTACTATCTCGGTGGCAATGTTACTAACGCAGTCCTCCGTAGCAATATGGTGCAAGCAACAGTATACGGTTCTCAATATCAACCCTACCGTGTTACCCTACCATTTACTGATGCCGGATTAGCATCTGGAGTATTCTGCACTTGTCCTTACGATGGCGATGGATGGTGCAAACACATTATCGCTACGCTGTTTTTGTGCCTGCGAGAACCAGAAAAAATTGAACGGGGCGAAACGCTGGAAGAGTTGCTCTCTCGCCTCAACGATGCCCAAATCTATGAGTTAGTAGAGCATTTAGTTGACAACGAACCGTCGCTGATAAGTGCGATCGAACTATACGTCAATTCAAGCGCTGTGTCTGCGCCGACAAACGAACTAACGAAAACATCTCGGCGAAGTGCGATCGATCCTGCTCCTTTTCGGCGACAAGTGCGAGAAATTTTCCGACAAGCTCGGGATTATTGGGAGGATGAATATGGTTATGATGAAGAAGACCCGATTACAGAAGAAATTTTAGAACTGATTCAGCAAGCCCAGGAATTCAGCGAACATGGAGACGGCAAAAACGCTTTAGTAATTTTAGAAGCCATTACCTCAGGTTGTGTTGATGATTGGGACGACGTAGCAGAATATGGTTTTGACAGTGATGAAATTACTAATGTTTTAGATGAAGCTTGGACAGAAGCCATTTTGACGGCAGATCTAACTGCTGAAGAAGAAATAGATTTCGAGGTGATGTTAGAAGGTTGGAAAGATGAATGGGATTGTGATTTCAGTATGAGCTTGGAAGCTTTACGCCAAGGTTGGGACTACCCGCCACTCCAGCAGATACTAGAAGGAAACCTTACTGGACAAGGACTTTGGGCTGTTGACGAACCAGATTATGCTCGTGACTTAACCTTGACTAGATTGCAAATTCTCGATCGGCAGAATCGCAACCAAGAATACTTATACCTAGCCAAAGCAGAAGGCTGCATTCAACAATATCTGACGATGTTAGCTCGTTTGGGGAGAATAGAAGAAGCTGTGGAAGCTGCCACAACCGAGATGACATCAGTCGAAGAAGCTTTTGCTCTAGTTCAAATTTTACAAGAAGACGGATACTCAGAAGAAGCTCTCAAGATTTGTCAAACTGGGTTGAATCTACCCGGCAAATCTACCTACAAGCTGGCAGTTTGCATGAGTAAATTAGCCGATGAATTGGGCGAAAAAGAAGCTGCATTTGATGCTAAAATGAAAGTCTTTGAAATTCAACCTTCTTTGAATGATTATCTTTCATTGCAGGAGTTATCAGGGGATAATTTGTCAACTTTGAAAGCAAATTTATTGGCAATTTTAAGAGCAACTCACAACTACAACTCTACCGAAGCGAAGGTTGATATTTTTCTGCACGAGAAACTAATTGAAGAGGCGATCGCCCTTGTTGACACATCCTACGGTTCAGAATTGGTTCATCGAGTGATGGTGGCGGCAATTCCCCATCGCCCCGATTGGGTAATCGTCAATGCTAGTCGCCGCGCTGAATCGATTCTAAATCAAATGAAATCAGCCGAGTACGATAGTGCGATCGAGTGGCTAGAAAAAGCCCGTGCTGCCTATATACAAGCTGGGCGAAATGTTGAGTGGTGTGCTTATCGCGCTCAACTGATGGAAGTACACAGTCGGAAGCGGAAATTTATGGGCTTGTTCAAAAACTCATATTTAAATTGAGTATTTGTAGCAGGGCTGTTTCATTCTCTTGTAGGGGCGGTGCCAAGAGTGCCCGCCCCAATCTCTGAAACACATACAAAATCGTGGACGAAGAGGGTAGGCACGCACCATCCACTACCCCTACAAAATCATCGTTTTCCTGAGAATGAAACAGCCCTGGTATTTGTAGGGTGCGTCGCCCTCGACAATCCTTGCATCAAAGCGACAATCTGAAAGCGACGCACCTAACACAATTCCCATCTATCAGGTGCATCGCTTCCTAGATATAACCGTGTTGACAAAGATTCGCGGACGTTGTTGGGCTTGAGCCCTTCTTAGCTTAGTGGTTATCGCTCTTTCATCACTCTAAGAAAGGAAAAATCTGACCATAATTTGATAATGCTAATGTGGTATGGCTTTGTGGAACGATTTTCTAACACCTTGCTGGCGTTAGGAGCATTTGGGAAGAGATCCTTTGCTGTCGTGTCTTCGAGAATTTACTCTCATGAAAGTGACGAAAGAGCGTTATATTGCCAATTATCCTGAAGAAAGGACGATCGCAGATTTGTGCTGTTCAAAAAATGCCATAAATTATCACATAATTCAGGGCTTGTAGATACGGTCTTGACCTTGTATCTTAAAAGAGTGAGGGCGATCGCACCGACAATCAGTCGATCGGCACTTCGATCGCAAATTCCGTACCGGAGCCCAACACAGATTCGCAAGTCAGCTTACCGCCGTGGGTTTCCTCCACAATTTGGCGGCTGATAGACAGCCCCAAACCGGTACCCTTCCCGACTCCCTTCGTAGTAAACAAATGGTCAAATATTTTCGCCCTCACATCCGGCGACATCCCTGCGCCGTTATCTTTGATGCGAATCACCACGCTGTTGTTATCCGGCGAGAGATGGGTGATAATGGCGATCGTATTAGGTACAGCCTCAACATCAGCATAACTGCGATCGCGATCGAAATCGTCAAAACAGTCGATCGCATTTGCCAACAAATTCATAAACACCTGATTCAACTGTCCCAAATAACACTTAACTTTCGGAATATTTCCATACTCCTTAACCACTTGAATCAGCGGGCGGTCTGGATTAGCTTTCAAGCGATGCTGTAAAATCATTAAAGTGCTGTCAATTCCTTCGTGGATATCCGCCGACACTTTTTGGCGGGTGTCGGCACGGGAGAAGGTGCGGAGAGATGTGCTAATATTGCGAATGCGATCGCACCCAACTTTCATCGACCCCAACATTTTCGGCAAATCTTCTATAAGATACTCTAAATCGATATTCTCAGCATCCTGTGCAATTTTTGAGCTAGGATCGAGAACTTCTTCCTGATACAGTCGCAAGTGGCTAATTAAATCGCCCACAGCCGCAGTAGCTTCGGTAATATTCCCAGAAATAAAACCGACGGGATTGTTAATTTCGTGAGCGACACCAGCAACCAAATTGCCCAAAGAAGACATTTTTTCACCTTGAATTAATTGCAATTGCGCTTGTTGCAGTTCCGCAAAAGACTTTTCTAACTGTTGGGATTTTTCTTGCTCGCGCGCGTACAAACGAGCATTCTCGATCGCAATAGCGACTTGACTAACTAAAACCTTTAAAACTTCCACCCTGTCTGCGGTAAAAGCTGCTGCCGCTAACTTATTTTCCAGATAAATAATCCCTTGCAACTGGGATTGATAAATAACTGGCAAACACAGGATTGATTTAATTTCAAATTCTCGAATGTACGCATCCGCATTAAAAGGTGCAGTAACAGTCGCATCATCCAATACCAGAGGCTTTTGAGTGCGAAAAACATAGTTTATAGCAGAAACAGGCAAATCTTGACTATTTTCCAATGGTATAGATCGTAAAACTGTAGCCTGGGTATCAGTAGAATTTCCTACAGCTTCGATGTAGAGTTTATTATCTTTTAGCAGCAGCAGCGCAACTTTTTGAGCCGCCGCATTTTCTAAAATGATTGTGATTAATTTTGTCAGCAAGTTGTCCAGGACAATTTCACTGTTAATGGCTTGCGAAGACTTAATAAAAGTAGCCACGTCTAAAAAATCGCCTAAACTGTTGCTGGTAGTGCTTCCAGTATTAGTGCGCGTGACATCGAGGGGTCGAGTTTCTGTTGCGCGCGTTTGTGCTACTAAGAAAGGATGTCTTGATTCCAAGTGTTTAACTTTCGCTAGAGCTCCCCAGCGGATATAGCCGTAATAAGCCTTAGTCAAATATGCTTGAGAAATTATCTGTTTTCCCAGAAATTGATAGAATTCTCCGGCTAATTCATAGGCCAATGCTTCCTCTTGAATATAACCATTTTTAGCTGCACCGGCAATTGCGCGATCGTACAAATCCATTGCTTGGGTATCATACCCCAATACCCGCGCTTTCTGGGCTGCTACCAAGTCATATTTGTGTTGATAATTCATTGGAGCATCAACAGCCCATTTTTTCATTTTATTTTGGTTCTGTACCACTTTATTTAAATATTGCTTTTGCCCCTCTTTGTCAGATTGGGAATACAAAGCTAGGAGACTGAGAGAGTAGTAAAAATTATTCAAGGAAACTAGATAAAATCCAGAAACTGATTCTTCATATTTCTCAAATAACCTTGAATTTTCTGAAGCTTGTGCATAATTCCCGAAAAAGAAATTAATCATAGATTTGGCATTACAAATAAAACAAACTAAAAAAAAGTTTTTAGTTTCAATTGCATCCGTAACAACTTTGTCTTCATTAAACTTCTTATCTACTAAGTTACATGATTCTACAGATTGACCACGCAAAATTATGGCTGTATATCTCAATATACTAATACATTGTGAAGAGCCTTCTTGTTTAAGTTTCTGCATTAATTTTAGATACTTACTTATTTCTTCTTCAACCAGTTCGAGAGGCTCTCCCATCCACAGTTTATAAGTACAATATCCATTGACAGAATAACCAACATACGGTAAATCTCCAGTTTCGATTGCAGCCTTAAACCCTTCCATCATATAACTCAAGGCTAACTTGATATCTACTTTACGGTGTTGAATTGAACAAGTAAGTATTAGATAAACTCTACTTTTGATTGAATCAGATGGAAATCTATCTAAAAGCCTAATTGCCAATTGACCAAATTGGTATCCTAAACTAATGTCTCCTATTCCACACAAAATTGCACCATAAAAAACGTAAGCGACACTAGCATAAGGCGAATTTCCATATTTAATGGACAGCTTAACCATCATAAATACTAACAATGGTAATAGTCTGGGCTTGACCGCCATCGCGGTACCCAGAATCCCTGATAAAATTCGCATGGTTGCTTGTTTTTTAGAATCTGTCATTTCTGGCAAATTAGCTAAATCCTCAATTCCTTTCAACCCCAATCTCAGTTTTGTATTAATCAATTCCACCAATATATTCAATAAGTTGGGATTTTGAGGAAGATAAATCCCTAACAATTTTAGGACTTCCAGCCCTGTATTTACTGCTTCACTAACTCTATTTTGAACAGTATAAGACTGAATTTGCAGCTCATAAACATTGAGTTTGTCCAGTAAAGTTTTAGCCCGACTTAGAATAACATCAACTAATTCTTTTGAGATTGAATAGTTCGTATTTAAGTATTCAGCTCCCGCTGTTGATTCATAAATTGCTAACGTTAATTGATACTGACTGTCCCAACTATCCTCTGGCAATAATCCCATCGCCACCCGCAAATACCTCACAGCAGCTTCATAAGCATTCGCTGATTTTGCTTTGCGTCCCGCAGTTAAATTTAATTCGGCTAACTGCGTCTTTTCTGCTGGCTGGATAATTGTGTCAATTCCCACATTCAACTGATTGACAATATCAAAGATGTTTTCTTCTAGCTTTTCGGGTGGAGTATTGTGTAACAGTAATTGACCAATTTTTAAATGGGTGGATTGCTTTTGCTCTTCGGGAATCAACGAATATGCTGCTTGCTGGACGCGATCGTGCAAAAATTTGTAACTAACCCGCGAAGTGTCTAATTTGAGGTTTATTGATTCCGACTTATCAAAAACTAAAGGAATGCGATAAGCATCGCTCAAAGGCAAAATTAATCCTGCTTGCAAAGCTGAATCAAGTTCAGTAGCTGTAACATTCGCTGACTTTTCGCTGACAAGTGACAGCACGTCTAGAGCAAATTTATCGCCCACGCAAGCTGCTAATTTTAACACTTCTTGCGTGGTTGCTGGCAACTTTTCAATGCGAGAAGCTACGAGTTCGACTACACTTTTATCGGTGATTCCAATCGCTTGAATTTCATCAATACTCCAATCCCAGCCTCCTTTGCCTCCTAGATGAGCGAAGTTGAATCTTAAAAGGTTTTCTTGATAAAGTGCTTGTAAAAGTTGCGTCAGAAAAAAAGGATTTCCTCCCGTTTTATTGCAGATTAATTCGGCTAAATCGTTGGCTTTTTCTGTGAAATTGCTAAGAGTTTCAAAGACTAATTCCGTTACATTTTCTAACTCCAGGGGTTGCAATACAATATTGTTGACAACCGTACCTGTTTTTTCAATCTCTTCTACTGTCTGAATTAACGGATGAGTCGGGCTGACTTCATTGTCTCGATAGGCGCCGATCAGCAACAAATATTGCTGGTCGGGGTCAGTTATCAGTGTTTGCATCAACTTTAATGTAGCTGAATCTGACCACTGCAAATCGTCTAAAAAGATAACTAGCGGGTGTTCTTTTTGGGCGAAGACGCGAATAAATTCTTTGAATACGCGATTGAAGCGATTTTGCGATTCTACAGGGGAGAGTTCTGCTACTTCTGGCTGTTTACCGATAATCAATTCAACTTCCGGAATTACATCGGAAATTACTTTGCCGTTAGTTTCCAAAGCTGTTAAAATTTTAGTGCGCCATGTTTCTATAGCAGCAGTGCTTTCTGTGAGCAATTGGCGCAGCAGCGAGTTAAATGCTTGAATTAATGATGCGTAGGGAATGTTCCGTTTGAATTGGTCGAATTTGCCGCTGATGAAGTAACCTTTTGAGCGAGTTATTGGTTTGCTAACTTCGTTGACGACTACTGATTTGCCGATGCCCGAATAACCGGATACTAGCATTAGTTCGCTTTGGGAACGGGCGGGTTTTTCTGTATTTTGGTTGGGTGGCAAAGATTCGGGCGAAAGGGTTTCGGCGTTGGGGGGGGCGGGTTTTTCTGTATTTTGGTTGGGTGGCAAAGATTCGGGCGAACCCGCCCCTACACGTTCAAAGGCTGCTAATAGTTCGTTGACTTGGTTTTCTCTACCGTATAATTTTTGGGGTATTAACAATTGGCTGAGAATGTCTAAGCGTCCGGGGATAAAATCGATTATTTCTCCTGTTGCTTCTAACTGATGCAAACAATTTTCTAAGTCTGCCAATAATCCGGCTGCACTTTGATATCTATCTTCGGCATTTTTTGACATCAATTTCATGACTATTCCTGAGATTGATGTGGGAATTTCCGAATTGATTTGAGCGGTCGAAATTGCTTGAGTTGCGATGTGGCTGTAAACTATTTCTAAAGGGTCTTTACTCGGAAATGGCAGTTCACCTGTCAGCATTTCATACAGGGTAATTCCGAGGGAATAAAAGTCGGTGCGGTAGTCGAGGGTGCGGTTCATTCTCCCGGTTTGTTCGGGAGACATATAAGCTAATGTGCCTTCGACGGAGTTGGGATTGTTAAATTGTGGGTTTTCTTTGTTTAGTTTTGTCGCAATCCCGAAGTCGGTGAGTTTAACTTGTTTTGTTTGGGAGTTGATAATGATGTTGCTGGGTTTGATGTCTTTGTGAATAATCTGATTTTGGTGCAGGTATTCTAAGGCTTTGACGATTTGGATGGCGATGTTTAAAGTTGCTAGCAAACTCAGCCTTGCTTTTTCGAGTAGTTGTCCGAGAGACTCGCCGCCAAAGTCCTCTAAAACTATGCCTAATCGGTGGTTAAAGGTTTTGAGACTGATGGCTTTGACGATTTGTTTGCTATCTAAATTTTGGCGGATTTGATATTCGTGTTTGAGGCGGGTAATGGCTTCGAGTGTGGGATATTCGGCTTTGAGAACTTTAAGAATTGTTGCGGACTTGTCGCTCGCTCTCTGTCCGCGATAAATAATTGTTTCGGCACCTTCGTGCAGGGTAGAATGTATTTGGTATTCTGAAAAAATTTGCATAGGTTTATTTTAAAAATTTATGGCATCTAATTTAGCCTAGGCTAGCGCTAATTTAGGGAAAATTTATGTGATGCCGATCGCAATTTTTGACGCTACAAATCACAAGCAACGTACAAAAGTTTGATGAAAACCTTGCTGGGTCAGGCTTGCACTCATCAATAGACATTTTGTAGGGTGCGCCGCAGCGCACCTTACTCGTAGTAATTGCTGTTTGAGTTAGCGATTTTCAATCTTGTACGACCGTAACTTCACTGATATGAACAATTGCTTCGGGCTCCGGTAAAATACGGACGCGGGCGAATTTTAAACCGCTGACTCCTTGCAGTGATTCTACCATCCCCGTCTGCACTTTTGCTTCTACCCAACCTTCGCGAGACAAGTAGCGCAAGTATTGTTGGTACTCTTCCCATTCGTCTTCGGTTGAATAAACTACGGTTAGCATTCCTGATTGGGTAATTCGCTCTTGTGCGTCTTTGTCAACGGCTTTTTCGATGCGCTTTTTGACGAGTTCGTAGCGGATGTCGCGCGTGCCTTTGACATCAAACATTTTTTCGGTATTTTCATTATGAAAAATGTCGATGGTGGTATTTTGTACTAAGACTAAATGGGCTAGTTCCATGTTAATTTGAGACTCGGCTTGCAGGCGAAAAACTGTGCGACCGCAGTCGCAAATTGCTCGCAGTTGTTCGTACCGCAAACTGTGCAAATGAAATTGGCTGAATTTGGGATCGATCGCCTTTCCGACATATATCATGTGATCCATGCCGTCGGTGCATTCGATGTCGCAGTAGTGGGGGAGGATTTGCTGCATTTTTTCTTGCCAGCGGGCCCAGGTTTCTTGGAGTTTGGTGCTGATTAGGTTTAACATTTGATCGTAGCGGTTACGATCGCCATAAACGCAGTTGTGTTCGTTATCGCAGGCGGCTTGGTAAGCTTCAACTGCTGCCTGAACCGTGGGGCTACACTGCACAAAGTAGTCAAAATACACTTCTAAACGCTCGTTTAAATATTCGGCTGCTCGCACCTCCATATCGACTGTGACTTTTTCTTTTAAATGCTCGATGTAGTCGAGCAAGTCGAGCCGCAGTTGCTCGCCGAGGTGGGTAGTTTGTGCTTGACAAACGGCATCGGCTATGGCTAAACCTAAGCGGAATTGTTCGAGCAAATCTGTTTGAATGGCTCGGTTTCTTTCGTCGCTGGAACCGCGAATGTCAGAAATTCCGTAGAGGGGATGAACGTCTGCAAATACGATCGTCTCTTGGGGGAGTCCCCAACTGCGCCTTTCTGCTTCTTGGGCGAAGCGCCACTCGACTGCGGGATGAATGTTGTGAATGTGGGTAAACCGCTGCTGGATGGCTTGCCGCAGGGCTGCAATGAAGGCGGGAATGAGTTCTTGGGCGTGTTGGGCGTCAATGTTGTTGAAGTGGTTTGCCCGATCGCACAACAGCCCCACAACGCCCAAAATCCGCAGCCCGCAGCCCTCGCGGGTGACTGATTTGACTACCAGGGGCACCAGCAGCATCGATTGGGTGCCCATTTTCCGCAAAGTTCGCTCGCACTCGGTGCGGCACTCGCGACGCAAGTCTGGGACGTTCCAAACTTGATTTGCTGCGGTAGCCTTGAAAAAGTGAGAAGTTTCTAGGGACTCCATTGAATAAGCAACCGGCTGCAAATGATGCCCGTCTTTAGCAACTAATAGCTGTACCTGTTCGCCGTCGGGGCGCAACAGCAAAGTGCCGTCAGCATTAAAGAGCGATCGCAAATAGCGATCGATTCTCTCAAATTTGTCAGGGCGCAGCATGGAATCGCGATCGATCAATAACTGAGTCAGGCGGCGAATTTGCTCCTGCACCGTGACATCAAAACCTTCTAGCAGCAGCAAACCTTCGATGCGGTAATTATCTAAATTTAGTCGATCGGCTAAACTTCCCAATTGATTGGGCTGCATCAGCCAAGCTTCCCGTTCTGCAACAGGCATTAAATTTAAGGGAAGATCTGCAAATTCATCTTTTTTTGAATTAATCTGAGTAATTTTCAACTGTTCCGAACCCAGCCAAAATTCAATAAATCTAGATTCATCCTGTTGCGGATTTTTAATGCTCACCGTGACAGGTTCATCTAGCACCCGCAAACCATCGAGGCTTATTTCATAAAATTGCTTAAATACCCAGTGTAAAAGGTGGCGGCGGTACAATTGTTCTACTATTTTTGCATCACAATCCTCGAACAGTTCTAGCAAAGAGATCCCTGTTTCTGTAAACCAACCGTTATGAGATTGAGTTACCAAAGGCGTTCCCTCCCAGCCCGCCAAGCGACAAAATGCCGCGTTAGCGTAACGCAGAGCAAAAGTTCCCGGTTCCATCACTGCGATTAAAACGCGGCGATCGCCCAAAAATTGAAACAGTCGCTCTAAATCTTGTTTCCAAGTTTTCAAGCGTTCAATTTCCGCAGATTGAGTCGGTACTTGAGCCGTCAAAGCTTCGAGTAGCTGTTCCACGTCTGGTTCGTTGGGCAGATGCTCACTGTCTTGCTCTGTCGCAATGATATCTGGATCTGCCGTTGGCAGTGATTTTACGGAGTTGTTATTGTTTTGAGAGGAAGATGATTTGGGAGTAGGCATGAGTAAAACACCTGAAAGCGGTAGATTTTGTTAAACAATGTGAGCGATCGGCGATTTATGGATTTGTCAAGAACTTAGAGCCTGTTTGTAAAGCTTCTGTGTATGTATCCGAAACTAAGTATTTTCCCGGAGGATAGGTTCCGAAATTTTTACTTTTGTTCACAAACAAGTTCTGAGTCTTGACGTTATAAGTGATATTAACGTGTTTGCGACCTGGCTGGTAACACCCATTATAAGTGATGTGCCGTAGTGGATAGTGTCAGCGACTAATGCTATAGCGGTTCTCAGAAAGATCGGGTACGTTGTTGGGCTTCAGCCCTCTTAGTTTATGTGGTTATAGAAGCTGTCAGTCATACTTCATCTTTTTGAGAAAGGCTATATTTGACTTAGAGGCGAGATATATGGCAACTTTCCGTTGAATGAAGAACAGGCCCGGTAATTGGGCATTGAGAATTGAATTGGTAATTGGTAATTGGCAAGTGGCAAGCAGGTTGCGAGGCACTAATTTAGCCAATCAAACTTTGCAAAAAGCCACTAAAGTTGCTATTTGGCAATAAAATAATTAAAATATATAATACAGGTAGGAGCACTTTTGAAAGGACATATCTATGGCTTTAACGCTTAACAATCTCATCAGCGATTTCAATGGATTTCCTGTATTTGCTGGCGGCGGGCCGCGTCTTTTGGGATTCGCTACATCAGATGACATTGACGTAAACGATGGAAATTTGTCGTCTTTTCCCTGGGGAGTTTGGGGACTAGACGGCAACGATACGATCGCAGGTTCGTCGGATTCCAACGAACGCCTGTTAGGGAATAATGGGGACGATATTATCGGTGGTGGCGGCGGAAATGACATCATTTACGGCGGTAAAGGTAACGATGGTGTGGATGGAAATGATGGCAACGACGTAGTTAGGGGCGACAGCGGCAACGACCAGATCTTTGGAGGGCCCGGGAACGATATCCTGCGGGGAGGGCAAGGAGACGACGATTTAGACGGCAATGACGGCAACGACTTCTTGGCGGGCGATCGGGGAGTGGACGTGCTCACAGGAGGGCTTGGTGCGGACGTATTCGTCCTCAGAAGCAACGAACAGTCTGGAGTCAATGGAGCCGATATCATTACCGATTTTAACTTTGACGAGGGCGATCGCATTGGTTTGACAGATGGTTTAACAGAATTAGACCTCATCTTCACTGACGACAACTTGATTGCTTACGACAATGACGGAATTATCAACGACATGGTGATTGAAAACGCCAGAAATGGACAGATTGTCGGGATAGTTTTAAACACAAATAGCTTTGAACTTACTGGTGCCTTTGAACAAGCTAGTCCGTTTGCTTTGGCGGTAAACGGTACTCAGTTCCAGTTTTTAGCTTAGATATTTGTAGGCTGATTTGAGGGGCGATTTCCTACGGAATAACTCCACTTCACTGGCTTTTTTTGAGTGGGAATATGGGAAAGATTGGTGGTGTTAACAAATCTTTCCCGCAGTCCGACAATCCGGCAGGGGTTTAAACCCCTGGCGGTATTTCGGGCCCGAGCGATATTATTGAGATTTCATTGAGAGATTGTTCATGCTAATTTAGAAGTAGCAACTCACACTCGGGGAAAATATAAATGACCGCTACAACTCACCCCCAATTGACTGCACTCCCAGAACAGCGGTTGATTTTGCCGCTATCAATGACTTGGGAACAGTTCAAAGCTTTAGATTCCTTGCTAGAGTATACTCGCAGCGTTCGCTTGTCTTACTTGGACGGATATGTAGAAATTATGACACTTTCGCCGGAACACGAAACCATTAAATGCCTGCTGGCATTGCTGCTAGGTCAATTCTTTTTAGAAAAAGATATTAGTTTTAGACCGACGGGTAGCGCTACACTCCAAGGGGAAACAAAAGGCAGCAGCAAGGAACCAGATTTATCTTACTACTTTGGCGAAGACCGGCGGAGACGAGAAACACCCGATTTGGCGATCGAGGTTGTTTTTACTAGCGGAACTATTAATAAACTGGAATATTACAGACGATTTAACGTAGCGGAAGTGTGGTTTTGGGAAGATGGAGTGTTTTCGATTTACCAACTAAACTCTGAAGGCTACGATCGCATTTCGAGGAGTATGCTTTTGCCAGATTTGGATCTAGAATTGCTGGGGAGATGCCTGCAAATGTCGGAAGAGAAAGAAGCGTTGAAAGTGTTTAGGGATGCAGTTCGAGCTTCCTAATCTAGAATATCTACAAGTAAAATATGGCAAAAGTACGAAATGTACGAAATGTCATAAAAATCGCGATCGGCTGAAAACTTCCTCAAGCGTTTCTGGTTTTCAGGCGTTTTATTTTCATCTATACTATTCGGAGTATAAAAAATCTTAGTCTTCAGCGATCGTCTATGAATAGGGATTATTCGCGCTTTGATTCCCTCACCAGCATCCTAGCAGGAACAGTAACGGTAGCAGGAATAGTCGTCTTTGCAGCAGCACCAGTTTTTGCTAAAACTCCCCAAGAAATTGCCCAAGTAGCGATTTCTGTCACCGTTCAAATTAACGGTCAATCTTCAAATGGAGTGAGTAGTGGGACTGGATTTATTATTGCTAAACAAGGTACAACTTATACTGTACTTACAGCTAACCACGTTGTTTCTAATGCTAAATTTACCTATACAATTCGCAGTTCTACGGGAAAAGATCATCAAGTAATTCGTGTAGTTCGCTTGCAAAAAAGTGACAATGATGCAGATTTAGCCGTCGTCACATTTAACAGCACAGAATCTTATCCAGTCGCAACTTTAGGCGATTCGGAACAAACGACTGTTGGTACGCAAATTTTTGTGTTTGGCTATCCGGCGAATAGTCTGGGAAATAGGTACGGAACTCAGCGCAATTATGAGTTTTCACCGGGCTATGTTACCAGTCGTATTCCGATTCATAAACGCGGTTATACATTGCGCTATAATGCTGTAACTAAAGGTGGAATGAGTGGAGGCCCTGTATTTGATGGGGAAGGGCGCGTTGTTGGGGTTCATGGAGAGGGGGAACTAGATTTTGCCACCAATAATGCTGGATCGTCTATAGATCAACTGACTACCAAGACTGGTTTTAATTCAGCGATTCCAATCAATACTTTTTTGGCTAAATTGTCGGATGCGGGATTAAATCGATCGACTCTTTCCATCAATACGTCTCCAACCGCGAATGCACCTCTGAAACTGAACAATCCCAACGATGCTAAAACTTATTATGTTCGCGGTTTAACTCGGTTTGACAAGGGAGATTTGTCAGGGGCTGTAGCAGATTTCAACCAAGCAATTCAAACTCAATCGGATTATGTGGATGCTTATTTCTATCGGGGACTTGCTTATTTTGATTTGAGACAAATGCCCAAAAGTATCGCTGATTATAGCAAGGCGATCGCCCTTAATGCCAGTTATGTCGATGCTTACTACAATCGGGGGCTGGTTTTGTCGGCATTGGGGGATAAACCGGGGGCGATCGCCGATTATACTCAAGTCATCCGCTTGGATCGAAACTTTGCACCAGCTTACAACAACCGAGGATTGGCGCTTTCAGACTTGGGCGATCAAAAAGGGGCGATCGACGATTTCAATCAAGCGCTGCAAATTAATCCCGGTCGCGCTAACACTTATTTTAACAGAGGATTGGCGCTGTTTCGCATCAATAACGATCGCTCTGCTTTAGCTGATTACACTCAAGCAATTCAACTCAATCCCAGTTATGCCAAGGCTTTTGCTAACCGAGGCATTACGTTAGTGAGAATGGGAGACAGACAAGGGGCGATCGCAGATTTGCAGCAAGCGGCTCGTTTATTTAGGGCTCAAGGCATGAGTGCAGATGCTCAAAAAGCATTAGATGCGATCGGGCAATTGCAAAGGCAATAAACTGCATGATATCATCGACTAATATTAGGGCAATTAACCCTGTAGGGGCGGGTTCGCCAACCATATTTGACACAAACAAACAGGTGAAATAAACCCGCCCCCACCCCACCATTTGACGCTCGAACACGCAAAAAATAAACCCGCCACAATCCCACGAATAGGGGA
>NZ_JAHRFA010000084.1:0-28598 GCF_020883045.1 Microcoleus sp. CAWBG58
ATATCTCGCTACTTTTGAGCTTGGGAGATTCTAATAATAATTTTTTGTACGGCACTATACTTGATTTACTTTTTTATACATCATACCTAGTGTACCACTTGTTCGACCTTAAGTAAACCGTATTGGCTTTTAGCGCTCTTTCATCACTCTAAGAAAGGAAAAATCTGACCATAATTTGATAATGCTAATGTGGTATGGCTTTGTGGAACGATTTTCTAACACCTTGCTGGCGTTAGGAGCATTTGGGAAGAGATCCTTTGCTGTCGTGTCTTCGAGAATTTACTCTCATGAAAGTGACGAAAGAGCGTTAGAGCATTATCAAATTTTTGAAAATTCGGAATCGACCATGTTTCTGTCAAGTTCAATCCGCGCAATCATTGACTGTGTTGTCCCAATGCGATCGCGCTTTATTTCTTATTTGTCGCTCATCACGATCGAATCACGTTGACGAAAAACTTCATATCCAGCAGCCATGAATATTCATACTGACGTACCGTTTCGATTCGAGTCCGAATGCTTCTTGTGGGTCGTAGAAAACGTTTATAGTTCCAAGGAGTGCGATCGGCTGATTTCTCTGATTGAAGCATCTGCACCGGCGATCGCAACAAATAATCCGATGTTCCGCGACCAGGATCGCGTCATCAGGGATGACCCAGAAATTTCCGCAGATTTGTTTCGGAGGCTGCGTTCCCACATTCCCGATCGCATGGGTAACTTTGTGTTAGTGGGCTTGAACGAACGTCTGAGGATGTATCGCTATCGATCGGGTCAGCGATTTGCACCTCACATGGATCATTGGTATTGTCCCAGTGATTCTCAGGTGACTCTTCACAGCGTTCTCGTGTACCTGAACGCCGATTTCGAGGGGGGAGAAACTCGCTTCACGGAACAACTCGAACATACCGTAGTCCCCAAAACTGGTATGACTGCGATCTTCCAGCACAAACTCACGCACGAAGGATGTACAGTCAGAACTGGTACGAAGTATGCGATGCGTACCGACGTTATCTATGAAAGATTAGCGCTCTTTTGTCACTCCAGAAAAATAAAAATTGCAGCCAACTGATGAAACTTATACTCAATGGGCAATCTGGCGATCGCAAACTGATAGGAACCCATACCTCAAGCTCAAAAGGGGAAAGTCTCTCGGTGTAAAAGTTCCAGGTTTTTATATGACGAGAGTGACGAAAGAGCGTTAGAAGGGAATTCCTGAATATTTTGCAAGCTTATTTTTAGGCGATCGCAAATCCGGTATGCTTGCGTACTTCCGGCGAATGAAACGCCAAAACAATGCAATTTTCAGGAACCCCACCCTCCAGTAATTCATCAGTAATGCCGTCTTCCATACCATCATAATGAATCCAAAGTTTACCGTTGCGAATTTCAACGTGAATGAGGCAGTAATGCAGTCGCCTGTGCCCCTCCCAGCCTTCAGTCATTAATAAAAACTCATTTCGGTCTTCGCTAACAATGACTTTGTTATTAATCTCGGCGTATGTGTAGCAATACTTCGGACAGTTTTAGATCTAATCGAGTATCTCAAACCCTTGATGGCTATAGGGATGAGTATTTTTTCAATCTTTAAGTCTAGCCCGGAGTTTCAAAAAAACATTAAAAATGCCAGGGCTTACGCTGTAACGCTTACAGAGTCGTTAAAAAAATGTCCGAAGTATTGTGTAGGGTAGGCTAGCATAATACGACAAGATTTTAACAATTAATTCGCGGTACTCGTCTAGTTTATCCATCTGGTAACAACCTCCTGAATAGGATCGATAACCATCAAACCTTCTCCTGAACATTCTCACCCAACAAACCGCCGGGCCGAAAAGCCAAAATCACCACCAAAACCCCAAACACCCAAGCATTAGTCCAGCGACTCGACAAATACTGATCGCTCAAAGACGACAGCACCCCAATCAAAACCCCTCCTAACATCGCCCCTACAATATTGCCAATCCCCCCCAAAACAGCGGCAGTAAAAGCCCTCAAGCCCGCCGTAAAACCCATCGTAAAAACAATAGTATTGTTGTAGAGACCAACCAAAATTCCTGCCGAACCAGCCAAAGCGCCGCCAATCAAAAAAGTCAGAGCAATAATCTGATCGACATTAATTCCCATAATCTTAGCAGCATCGCGGCTTTGAGCAGTAGCCCGCATCGCCTTTCCCAGACGAGTGTACTGCACGAACACATGAAGCAAAACCATTAATACCAGAGCCACCACCAACACAATTAAATCTTTTGTAGTAAATACAATACTCGTTTCAATTCCCATAGCTTTGAGAATATCAACGCGCGGCAACAAATCGGGAAAACTTTTCGGTGCGGCCGAATTAGAACCCATCACCGGAAAAAAAGCTTTCAAACCTCCCCAAAATAATCCCAAATTTTGGAAAATAAACGAAACCCCGATCGCGGAAATTAACGGGGCCAAACGCGGAGCATTTCGCAAAGGACGATAAGCATACTTTTCGACGACAATATTCAGCCCCGCACAAAACGCCGAACATACAATTAAAGCGACTAACATCACGGGTATTGCAGTACCTAAAGATGCGCCGTCTTGAATCCCAAAAGCTCCAAACACAGTCAGCGAAGCAAAAGCGCCCAACATATACAAATCGCCGTGAGCAAAATTGATCAGCTCAATAATGCCGTAAACCATCGTGTAACCCAAAGCAATAATTGCAATCAGCGCGCCGTTGACTAAACCCACTAACAACTGTTGAATCAGCACTTCTGGGCTGCGGACTATTTCGCCAATAATTTTCGGTAAGTCAAATCCGGCGATCGGCCCTAACAACAAAACTATATACGCTACACCTATATATAAGAGAATACTTTTCCAGTTTTTCATAATTTTCGGTAATTAGTAATCGGTAATCGGGAATTGGGGAGCGAGGCAGAAACCGGGTTTTTTCCGAAACAACTCGCTCGAAACCTTAAATCCAGTAAAAACCCGGTTTCTTTAGTATGAATACGTCCTAGACTGCGATCGGTAATCGATAAACGAACAGTCAACTGACAACAGTCAACTGACTAATTATTCAGTCTTTAGGGGACTCACAAATTCCCACTTACCAGCTTTAACAACATTTCCTGACATTGTAGTCAAGCTAGTGTCACCATTAGCATCAAAACTCCAAGTGCCAAGTACGCCGTTAAAATCTTTAGTTGCCAAGACAGCATCGCGGATCGCCGCGCGGTCATTTTTACAGACCTTATTAATTGCGCCGATAATCACCTTAGCAGATTCATAAGCATAAGCTGCATAAGCTTCCGGTTCAGCATTAAATTTTGCCTTGTAGCTTTCATACCACTTCGCACCCACGCCAGTCAATTCTTTAGGAGGCAAACCACCAAAAGTAGCATAAACTCCTTCAGCATCTTTGCCACCAGCATCAATTAAAGCTTGCTCTTTAATGCCGTCTGGACCCATGATTTTAACTAATTCAGCAGTCATTCCGACATTTCTGATGTCTTTAATTATTTGTCCGGCATTGCTTTGGGTAGTGCCACCAAAGTAAATCATGTCAGGATTTAAAGCTTTGATCTTATTCATTAAAGCTTTGTAATCGCTGGCTTTGATATCAATTCCCTCACGGCCGAGGACTTCAATTCCCGCAGTTTTAGCAGTTGCTTCAAAAACGTCAGCAATGCCTTTGCCGTATAGTTCTTGATCGTCGAGAATGTAGACTTTTTGGACTCCTAAAGATTTCGCCCAATTACTGGCGATCGCACCTTGAAGGTCGTCTGCGGGTACAACGCGGGCGAAATTACGAGTGCCTGCTGGGTAATAAACGTTGGGTTCTTTCGGCTCACCTTTTCCTGGTTTTGTCAAGCCCGGATAGGTGGTAGCGGGACTCACCATCGCTATATTGGCTTGGTTGAGCACGGGAATTGAAAGTTTGGCGGCACCG
The DNA here is from genome assembly GCF_020883045.1 of Microcoleus sp. CAWBG58. Classification (NCBI taxonomy): domain Bacteria; kingdom Bacillati; phylum Cyanobacteriota; class Cyanophyceae; order Oscillatoriales; family Microcoleaceae; genus Microcoleus; species Microcoleus sp. CAWBG58. The sequence continues at coordinate 3,920 of NZ_JAHRFA010000084.1, forward strand.
GAGTTGTAATGACCGATCGCACCAACTACCGATCCATCCGCTGCTACTTTGTTAGCATTGGATGTGACTTGGCTGGGATCCCATTTGCCAGCCGCAGCAGTCGCATCATCGAGAATCTCGTATTCGATTTTGATTTTGCCATCGCAGGCTTTAGAGTCGGTTTCGGCAAGGGCTTGTTTGACACCGTTGACCATTGTTTGAGCTTGACCCAAGGCGCTACCTGTCATCGGTAGCATGGAGACAATTTTGACGGTATTTGGGTCTCCGGGGGTAGTGACTGCGACGGGAGTGGCTGCGGGAGTGGTTCCGGGAGTGCTGCCGGGGGCTGTGGCGCTTGGTGTTTGGGGACTCTGACAACTAGCACAAAGAGAGACTATACCTGCGGCTACAAGTATTTTCCGCAATCCTGCGGCGTGCAGATTCAGTGTGGTGTAGGTTTTTGGGGATGTGCCACTCTTGCCCCCTGATTTCTGGGAAAGGTTCATGGGTTGCTTGGTTTGTTGGTTGCGTTTTTGCATATTTTTCACTGTTATCTGTATGTAGTCAAGAGTTAGCACATATTTCACAAATTTGGCTGAGGTACAGTCAACTGTCAATCATCTGGGTCTACTTGGTATCTCTGCTTTCACAATGAAGAAACAGAGCATATCGGTACTCCGATTGCTGGCGGGTAGTTCACACAAACTCTGCTCGCCTGAGAATCTGATATTATTGGCTCTCGTTGGAGGTTTGCTAGCGCATGATTGAGTTGCAGTCAGATTTAGAATATGTGGTGAACGATCGCCTAAAAGTCTCTCTAGATGCGATCGCCCAATTTTGCCAGCGCTGGAACATAGTCGAGTTTGCCCTATTTGGCTCAGTGCTGCGGGATGACTTTCGCCCCGATAGCGATGTAGATGTATTAGTTACTTACGAACCCTCGCACCGCCTCACGCTGTCTCATTTATTGGGAATGCAGGAAGAGATAGAGAATTTATTTCACCGTCGTGTAGATTTAGTGGAAAAAAAGCTGTTAAAAAATCCTTATTTGCGATCGAACATTTTGAAAACGCATCGAGTGATTTATGCAAGCGGGCGATCGGAATAATGATTCACTTTGGGAGATGGCGCAGGCAATTGGTGTTAACTTAACTTAAAACCCAGTCACAAACTGCTGGCTTGACCATTAAAGGCAAGATCCCCCCTTAGCCTGCCCCCTACTCCCCCTTAAAAAAGGGGGGGACAAGAGTCTTATCAAAGTCCCCCGACTATCAGGGGGATTTAGGGAGATCTAGACTTGGCATAAAACCCAGATTTATCAAGATAGCTGACCTAATTTCTGAGTAAGAATCGCCACAGCCGCTTCGTAATCCCTGCCGATGAGGTAAGCAAAATGATAATAGCTGGCAAGATAGAAATCGCAGCCAAACTTCTGATAGCGATCGGCGATCGCCAGAAATCCATAACGGGCATCGCTGGGTTCGGTGAACCAATTGCGATGGTAAGAATCCTGAAGAAACAGGGTGAGTGTCTGTCCGTCGGCACTCGGAATCAATCGAATGGGATGAATGCTAGCATGGTGCGATCGCGCCACTGGTAGCAGCAAGTTGTACCCTTCAAATGTGAGAAATTCTGCCAGATCTTCTTCGGTACTCTCAAAATAGGATTCCTCCGGTAACTTAAGAAAATGGTGCCACGCCATCCAAAATTCGTGTTTGGCGTCCAATCCCGGATCGATATCTAACCGCCACTGTTCGTCTTGACATAAATCGTCGAGCGCATCTTGGGGTAAATCAGCGAGTTTCATAAATTTTTCCCTACTATTTTTTAACCAATTATATCGACTATTTTAATAGGTTTTTATAGAATAAAGAGATATTTTACAAGAGCGATCGCCCGCAAACCAAAGATGCGCGATCGCTATTTGGGAGTGCGAGCCTTTCGTTCGCGAGCGTCCCGATCGCATTCCACTTATTCCTAATTATCTAGCTATTTTAACGGTTAAAACACCAACATCGCTCTTTTGATCGACAAAACGCATTAATTTCTCCTTGACTTAATTAAACAGAAATGGTTTAACAAATAAAATCATACGATCTAACTCCATTTTGTTGTGTTTGAGAAGATCGTGCCCCCATAATCCATTCGTGTTATTATTGGAACAGTCATTTGCAAGGGCTTCTCCGATATTTTCAAAACTCTTTCTAATATCGCTCCTTAACTTCTCTGGTTCAGATAATACTCCAATAACAAATACTCTATTTTCTAAATCATCGGGAATCCGATCCTTTACATACTTAAACCTATTGTCATAATCTTCATCAAAATCAATCATCAAGACCATCATTCTTTGTGGAAGTCTTCGCATTTCAGATACATGATTGTCTTGAAAATTATCCACAACTTTTCCCCAACCATTAGCAATTGGCAAGACTTGAATAGCACGTTCATTAATAACGTTTGAGTTGAGAATGAATCCGGTGGCAATTTGGCGATTAGCATCATCTTCAGGCAACACAAGAACATGGTCTTGATACTTATTCACAGTCATAATTCTATGTCGCCACGAATCAAGGTATCTACAAGATCCCCACTGACAGGTATATCGCCCAGCAACCTAACTAAGGTTGGCTCTAGGTGACTTTTTCGATCGAGTACAAAGGTATTTTCATTTGAAAACTTTCTGATTGCTTCCTCATTATGTGAGGTTGCTACAATCTGACCGCTATCCTTAAATGAACGTCGCAGTGATGTAACAAAATGTCCAACCTCTGACAGGGAAAGATAGTTATCGGGTTCGTCCCAAAAGCAAAAAAGTGGGCCGTAGTATTTGTTAGCAGCTAAGACAACAGCACAAAGAAAAAAGCATTTCTCCCCATCAGATAAGTCTTTAAAGTCAACACTCAGATTGGCATTCTTTGCTTCAAACCTAACAATCATACTTTTAGAGTCTTTCCCGATTTGTTCATTCAGAAAATCCTGAAAGTCAGGCATAACTTCTTGGAGGTGTCTGTAAGCCTGTGTGTAGGCAGCAGGGTAACGACTGAGTAACCCAGAGAACCACTCCCCAAAATTTGAACCGTCTCGTTTTGGCTCCAACGTTTCCCCGTTAGAGTCTCCAGTCATCAGGCTTGGGATCGGGGCTAAAATAATCGTGCGGGCCAGCCAAGTTTTGAAAATACGAAGCGGATCGGTTTCTGATTGTTCCTGAATCACTGGAAGAGCAACGAGATGCCAATCCACCAGAAACTGAGCTTCAAGATTGCGTTGGCTGTGGCTGGTGTAAAGAGTGACTTGGGCTTCCTTGCGAGAGTAAATTGGATTTCCTGAAATTAACAGTTGCTCTTCAAAAACTCGAAGCTCTCTAAAGTTTTCTGGTAATTCCAATGCCAGAATATATTTGTATAATTTATTATCAAGTAATACTTCTATCTCAAATCGAATTGGAACATCAGACCTGCCTCGATTGAAATCTTTCGGATCGATAAGACCCAGATGATTTTTATCAAAGTCACGCATTCTGTTAATGCCTCGACCGATGTGTTGAAGGATTTCCAATACAACACGGATGGTTGATTTACCTGCACCATTTTTCCCAATTAAAAGGGAGGATGGCATCTCTTTGAGAATCAGTTCAAAGTTCTCCAAGCATCTGAAGTTATGTACGTATAGTCTTTGGAGCATAGAAAAACGACTCCGAGAGTGAAAAGTGAAAAAAATGGTCAGTTTAATTAACCAATATACAATATTTGCACTTCAGAGCACCTAAACAGGTTGTGGTAGATGTAGAGGGGAGTCCGCCCGTACTTGCCCCGGATGAAGCGGCGCAAGGGATCGGCTCTACAAGATTATGCAGAAAATATGAGCGGGCGATCGCCATTTCAAGTCTGAGTTAACTCACATTGTCACAACTAGAGTTCACAAATATCCACTGGACTGCGCGATTAAAGATGCCTCGCTTTTTTCCTTGGATCGATCGACACTAAAGTCTTCATAGTACGATCGCTCAGTATTCACATCCCACAAATCGTGCTTTTCCCCAAGCAGATTTCTCACCGCCAGCATCCCCGTCAGCATAGAATGGTCTTGGTTGTTGTATCGGTGCATACCATTTCGCCCGATCGTCTGCAAATTCTCCATCCCAGTCAAAAAACCCTCCAAAACCCGCAAATGTCCGCGATATTCGGCATCGTAAACAGGATAAGCCTTCGGCTGCCTCAGCACCACCCCATCCTTAACATCCGCCAGTTTTGCCAAACCCAACTCAGCCAACTCGCGAGTTGCTAACTCCACAAGTTCAGCATCCGACATTTGCCAAAGTTCCTCGCCTTCATTGCAAAAATACTCCATTCCCAAACAAGTTTTGCTCGCATCGGGAACCAATGCAGCACTCCAATTCTTAAAATTCTGAATCCGTCCGACTTTCACTTCGGGAGAATGAATGTAAATCCAGTTGTCAGGAAACAAACTTGGGCGATCGACAATCAGCGATACAATCAAAAAATCTCGATATTTTAGCGATCGCGCTGCGTGCAACACTGGCTCAGGCGGCTGCGGTTTCATCCGTGCTACCAGCGCCGATATCGGCATACTCGTAATGAAATTATCGGCCGAATATTCAACTAATTCTCCGTTATGCTCAGCAGTAATACTTTTAATTTTATTACCTTCACGCTCAAAGCTAATCACCTTGGTATCGAGATAAACTTTGCCGTCTTTATCTTCCACAGCTTCGGCGAACTTTTCCCACATCATCCCCGGCCCCAAAGCCGGATAGTCAAACTCTTTTATTAACGTTTTAGTATCGTTACTGCCAAACAAAGCATTAATTATCGCTGTTGTCAGCGACAATCCTTTAATCCGTTGCGCCGCCCAATCCGCTTGAATTTCCGAACAGGGAATTCCCCAAACTTTTTCTGTATAAGTCTTAAAAAATGTTTTGTACAAGCGATCGCCAAAACGATTGATTACCCACTGTTCAAAAGTTTCTTCTTTAGGAAGCGGCCATAGTCTAACTCTCAGATAGCTCACAATAATCAGCGCACTCTCAATTATTCCCAAATTAAACAGAGTATTGAAAGCACTAATCGGATAGTTAAAAAATTTACCTCTATAAAAAATTCTAGACAAGCGCGGCACTTTAATAAACTCATTTCCCAGTACCTCTTGCCACAACTGCTGCACCGCTGCAACTTTAGTATAAAATCGGTGGCCGCCAATGTCGAAACGATAGCCTTTGTAGCTTTCGGTGCGGGCCAACCCGCCAACTTTATCCCCTTTTTCGAGTACAACAGGGACGATCCCTTCCTTGACTAGCTCGTAAGCAGCAGTCAAACCCGCAGGCCCAGCACCGACGATCGCCACAGGATAATGTTTCACTCAGCCTACCTCCAGCCTTTTTATACCACTATACAATTATTTATAACTTCTAAAATTAATATATGCACCAGTGAATACCCTGATAAAATATCGATCTGCTGGAAGTTGAAGGACAATTTGCCTTGATTTATTGAGCGGATACTGGCAACCTAACTTTGCCAGTCAACAGCTTTTTTTGGGATAAGTGGCGAGCAGTGCCGATCGCAAATGCCAGTCCGCTGTAAAAATAGAAAAGCCAGTGCCAAGGAATGGTTTTCAGCGCAAATAAGATACCGTGTTTTTGCTGAAAAAATCGATAAAGCTCTGAATTAATTGCTACTAAGGGTATTGCCAGCAACCCAGCCAATAGCAGAAAGTTCAGCGACCAACAGGTCCCCACCACTGCCAGCAGCATGGCATAAGTTAAAACTACACTAATTCGGTTCGATACTTGCAAGTTGAGGTCATTATTCAATTTGCGATCGCGCCAAATCAGTTCAGTCCAAGGCAGCGCTCGGTAAAAAAAGTCAGCTTTCACCATCCCCAGCGCTTCCCAGCGCTTTAAATGCTTGACTTGCAATGTTTTGCACAATCGAATTTTATAACCGGCTTGTTTCAAACGGTAGCCCAGCTCAATATCCTCGATCGAAGCTTGGCGGTAACTCTCATTAAAGCCACCCATCTGCAAAAAAATTTCCCGGCGAATTACTCCGCAAGCGCCCCAAAAAGTCGAAGCTTCTTCATTACCTGTTTGGTGCACGTAGTGGTGGAGCAAGTTCCTGTACTGCGATAAAAAATCGGGATCTCCAGGAGCATCGTCATAGGAACCGATCAAAGCAGCTAAGTAGGGATTATTTTTGAACACCGATTTCGCATAACCCACAGCCTCAGGACAAACAGCGACATCAGCATCCACAAAAAACAGAATATCTCCCTTCGCAGCTTGCGCTCCCAAATTTCTCGCTCGGGCGGGGCCGCCGCATTCGGGAATTCTGATGACTTTGGCGCCGAATTCCTTGGCCAGACGCCAAGAACCGTCGCTTTCGCCATCTGCTACTACAATAATCTCGATCGGCTTCGGTCTAGCTTGAGCCAGTTTTGACAAACAGGTGCGGAAGTAAGCTCCCCCGTTGTGGACTGGGATAATTACGGATACAGTCGGTTCGTTGGTATAAATCATTACCGAGTTTGTTTTGAATTGCATGGAAAACCAATGATTGAATTTCAATGCTCCTACTTTACGAAAAGTAAAATCAGCTCTGCTTTTTTGTTTATAACCCGATTTCTGTTTATCTTCAACTAGATTTTTTACTGACATTGTAGGCTGCATTTATACCCATTCATGCCTGTATTCTAAGCCACATCTGGCTGAGACTCACCTGATGAAGACAACAGCTTTACGAAATCTTTATATATATCATTGTTTTTGTAAACCTTCTAAAAAGCCCCACCAGCCATTGTGTTTCAGAGTATTCCACCGCACAAGAATTTGATTTTTTTCGACCGTGGCAAGTATAAAAGGCAACACATGATATACTGAGACTCTCCGGCGATCGCCAGTTGCCCAGTACAGTTGATTTTATATGCGCGATCGGCGAGTCACTCGTGCACCAAGTCTGTATCCCGACTGCTATGTCAATGCACATTTGATGAGTTTTGGCAATATATTTCAAATGTACGCCTGCCAATTTTCGACGGTGTGCGATCGACCTTAGGTCTTTGTTAAAATACCATTAAATCGGTGCCTGAGAGTCAAAATTTTTACATAAAAAAGTTTTTATATCGCATGAACAACACCAAACACAATTTAAATCAGCCATTAATTTCAGTAATTATACCGGCTTACAATGCTGAGGAATTTATTGCCCAAACACTCGAGTCTGTGCTATCTCAAACTTATCAGAATATAGAAATTTTAGTGGTGGACGACGGCTCTACAGACACAACCGCTGAAATCATCAAATCTTTTGCTCAAAAAGATAGGCGAATCACTTTATTGCAGCAGCAAAATGCAGGTGTAGCCGTCGCTCGCAACCTAGCCTATTTACACTCAAAAGGCGAATATATTGCTCCGATCGACGCTGACGATATTTGGTACCCGCAAAACCTGGAAAAACAAGTTGAATGCCTGACCAAATCGGAATCTTTTGTTGGAGTTGTTTATTCCTGGTCATTGGATATTAACGAAGAAGGTTTGCTGACAGGTGGATTTTACAACTCAACAATCGAAGGATCGGTTCACGATGCCTTAGTTTATAAATATTTTATCGGCAATGCCAGTTCATCTCTAATCCGCCGCGCTTGCTTTGAAAAAGTTGGAGGCTACAACTGCAAATTCAAACTAGAAAACGCTCAAGGTTGCGAAGACTGGGAATTGCACCTCCGCATCGCCCAATACTATCAATTTAAAGTAGTACCGGAGTATTTAGTCGGCTACCGACAAATTGCCAGCAGTATGTCTTGCAACTATGCAGCAATGGCAAAAGGCCATTCGTTAATTATGGCAGATGTCCGGCGGTATCACTCGAAGGTTCCCGAGAAAGTTTACTGCTGGTCTAGCAGTAATTTTTACATTTATCTAGCTGTGAAAAGCAACCGCAACGGCAATTACCGGAGTACGCTGTTGTGGCTGTATCGAGCTTTAAAAGATGATTTTTTGATGGTTATGTTGCGGCATAATTTGTATTTGTTGTCAATAGAAAGTATGTTAAAAATGATGTTGGGAGCGAGAAATGAATCGGGATTGGAATTGAAGCAAACATCGGATTCAAGTGCCGGGACGACAATTGCTGCGATCGAAAAGCGAATGAATATTCACAGAATGTTGCCGTCGCAGGTTTATGAAAGAATGCGGTTGAAGAGTTTAGGAAATCTAGAACTATAGCGGTTCTCGGAAAGATGAGGTACGTTGTTGGGCTTCAGCCCTCTTAGGAATGAGAATTAAATAACTTACAATCTTTATTGTTCTTGTGGGATGGGCGGGAGAGCCGGTCCAGAACAGACGGGCTTTCTCGCCCATCCCACAAACTTGTGTAAATTATTTAATTTGCGATTTTTTGTAAATTATTTAATTTGCGATCTTTAGTTGAACTGATTATATAAGCTGTCAGTCATACCTCATCTTTTTGAGAAAGGCTATAGAATAATATCAATTTTTTATGTAGAGAATGTAGATCAAATTTGTCGGTAATCATGTCTTACTCAAAATCTGTCAAAAAGCACGCTCTCCTCGGAGTCCGGCAGGGGTTTAAACCCCTGCCTCAAGGCGAAATTCGGTTAAAAAACAACTCAAAAACCAGATCGAAATCAGGTTAACTCCAGTCCTCTAAAAGAGGACTTTCGCTATGAGACAGGGGTTGAAAACCCCTGTCGTACTGCGGGAATCGCGGTGAAATTCTCTGACTCACAACAGTTAAATCTGTTCGATCGAGCTATAATCTAAGCGTGAGAAGCTGTAGGAGTTTTAGCTTTCGGCTGCTTACCATCCGGCGAAATAGATTCCCCTTCAATAAACGATCGCAACATCCAAGCCATTTGTTCGTGCTGTTCCATCAAACCAGTCAAAAAGTCTGCGGTTCCATCATCCTTAAACTCTTCACCGCACTGTTCGACGTGCTTGCGGAGATTGCGAATCACCAACTCGTGATCGTCAACCAAACGCGATACCATCTCAGTCGCCAAAGGCAAATCGCCGATATGTTCTTTAATCGAAGCATACTTGAGAAAACCCTCAGCAGTACCAATTGGATAGCCGCCTAAAGCGCGCGTCCGTTCGGCCAAAGCATCGATATTTACAGTTAATGCATTGTAGTGTTCTTCCCACAACTGATGGAGCGATCGAAACTGCGGGCCCACTACATCCCAGTGATACTTTTTGGTTTTGATTAACAGCAGATAAGCATTTGACAGGTCGTGATTTAACAGTTCCACAACGCCGGCACGTTGCTCTTCAGATAGACCTATGTTTAACTTACGCATTGCAACTGCTTCCTTCAACTCTAAGTTTTCACCTATTAGAACAAATTACCTCAGTCAAATACATCACTCTAGAGGACGATCGCACTTTAGTAAAATATCTCCATTTCAGGTTAAAGTAATCGCAATATAGATACCTTTGGATAGATGCAACTTTTTGTTCCAGGCCGTCTTTGCCTGTTTGGCGAACACAGCGATTGGGCAGCGGGTTATCGCCAGCTCAATCCTGCTATAGAAAAAGGCTACACTCTGATTGCCAGTATCGATCGAGGAATTTATGCCGAAGTTAAGCCACATTCCACGCATTTAATTTTTCGCGCTTCTTTGAACGACGGCACCAAAATTGAGGCTGCATTCCGGATGGATAAAACTGCTCTGCTTGCAGAAGCCGAAACAGGCAGTTTTTTTAGTTATGTGGCCGGCGTTGCTGCTCAATTTCTCACACACTACCGCGTCGGAGGACTAGAAATAGACAATTATTTAACGGATTTGCCAATTAAAAAAGGCTTGTCTTCGAGTGCCGCAATTTGCGTGTTAGTAGCCCGCGCATTCAATCGCTTGTACGATTTAAAAATGAATGTGCGCGACGAAATGGAAATGGCTTATTTAGGCGAAATTGCCACACCTTCGCGCTGCGGCCGCATGGATCAGGGTTGCGCTTACGGAAATCGATCGATTATGATGATTTTTGACGGCACGCACATGGATGTTGTTGAGTTAAAAGTACCCAAAGATTTGTTTTTTGTCATAGTAGATTTGGGTGCGAGCAAAAATACTCAAGAAATCCTGGCAAGTCTAAATCAGGCTTATCCGTTTGCTGCGAATGAAGTTCAAGAAAACGTGCAGAAATATCTTGGTTCAATTAGTGCTAAAATTACGCAAGAAGTCGCCTCAGCTTTGCAGCAAGGAGATGCGGTCAAAATCGGCGAGTTGATGAAAGTTGCTCAGAGGCAATTTGACAGGCATTTAATCCCGGCTTGTCGATCGCAATTAACGGCCCCCATCTTGCACGAACTCCTGAACTATCAACCGATTCAGCCTTATATTTTGGGCGGCAAGGGTGTCGGTTCTCAAGGAGACGGCACTGCTCAGTTTATCGTCAAAGACGATGAAAGTCAACAGCAAGTTATCGATATTATTGAACGGGATTTCCCCCAAATGGAATGTCTGAAAATGACTATTCCTTCTCAGAGTTAATCCAAGGAGTGACAACTTAAGTTCAAACCCATCCACAGACTGCTGTTTAACTATTAAATTTAGATCCGAACGAGCCAAGAGGGCGGGCACGCACCATCCACCGCCCCTACAAGGGGGGAACCGGAGTCTTCTCAAAGTCCCCCGACTATCGGGGGGATTTAGGGGGATATAGGCTCGGCATATAAACGAGATTTATCAAGAAGGGTTTTAGTCTTAAGTTGTCACCAATCGAGTTAATCGCAATCTGAAAGATGATTTAATGAAGGAACCGCAGAGGCGCAGAGGGCGCAGAGAAGAGAACCGTATGAGTGAAAATCGGTGCGAGTCTACAGTCAAAAAAGCAGTGATTCCGGCAGCCGGTTTCGGTACTCGGATGTTTCCAGCTACTAAGGCGGTGAAGAAGGAATTCTTGCCAATTATCGATCGCACTGGCCGCGCTAAACCGATAATTTTGGCAATTGTGGAAGAAGCTTTGAGCGCGGGAATCGAGGAAGTTGGTATAGTTGTGCAAAAGGGCGATCGCACTTTTTTTGAAGATTTCTTTAAAACTAAGCCGTCTCCCCAACTTTTCCACAAACTGTCTCAGCAAAATCAGGATTATAGCAAATATTTACAAGAGTTGGGCCAGCGCGTTACAATTCTCACTCAGGATGTCCAGGAAGGGTTCGGCCACGCGGTATTTTGTGCTAAGGAATGGGTGAACAACGAGCCATTTCTCCTGCTTTTGGGCGATCACATTTACTCGTCGCAAACAGAAATTTCTTGTGCGCGCCAACTATTGGATATTTACTCGCAAGTGCAGCACAGCGTCATTGGTTTGAGGGTAACACCATCTGATGTAATTCATCACTACGGCTGTGCGGCGGGAGTTTGGCAGGAACAAGATACTATTTTGTCGGTGACGCAAGTTTACGAAAAGCCGGATATCGAGTATGCGCGGCAGCATTTAAGCGTAGAAGGCTTGGCAGAGGATTTATTCTTATCAATGTTTGGGATGTATGTCCTCGATCCTATAATCTTTGATTGTTTGGCAGAACATATTAATGCCAATTTTCGAGAAAGAGGCGAATTTCAGTTAACGTCGTGTTTGGATAAGTTGCGGGAGTTCGAGGGAATGGCTGGTTATGTGGTGCAAGGGCGGTGTTTTGACACGGGATTGCCGGATGTTTACCGGCAGACTCTGATTGATTTTCCCATATCTCGGGGGGCGATCGGCTAATCAGCTTTCCAATTAGAGTTTTTGTCAGCATTCGCCTTTAGGTACGTTGTTGCGCTTCAGCGCTCTTTCAATATATATATAAGAGCGCTGAAGCGCAACAACGTACCTTGATAGCTGCCTCATCAGCTAAATCCTTCTATTTTCCGTTGTTAACCGCCCCAAAATCGCGACGATTGTAACAAAATATTACAAGATGACGCTAAAGCAGCATAGAGGCTTGACAGCAAAGAATTAAGTGGCTAATCTAATATACATACCCGGGTAAGTCAATTCACTGATATGCAAGAAAAGCAAAAAGTTACACTGTATCTTCCACCTGAACTGCATCGCCAGCTCAAAATCAAAGCCGCAGTTGAAACAGAACCGATGTCATCAATTGCAGAAAGGGCAATTGTCTTCTACCTAGGAAACCCCGAACTGGTTGACGAAGTAGAAGCCTCCTACGGACAAACCCACCGGGTGTACACTTGTCCAGAATGCACGGGTTCTGTAGTAATGCGAGATGGAGAACTGGCATCGGTAACAAGTCAGCCGAGTGTATTGGCTGAGCAGGAGCTTCCAGTCAAGCAAGTGTCCGGCGTCAGTGCCAGCACAGCCCAACCGGGAGAGGAAGAATTGGTTCCCTGCTAAGAATGCCTTGCTTGCTCAAAAAGCCATAACTGGAAATCTCATTCAGTAATGCGCTAATGGCAGCATTGAGATTCAGCAAAGATAGCACCGTCTCTAGTGGGTCGAGGAATATGCAAGAAGAGATCAGTATACTAATCCAAGCTCAATATCCTCTGATCTACCTCGTGACATCCGAGGAAGAGCGGTGTGAGCAAGCAATTTCCGCAATAGCTCAAGCTAAGCCGCAGCGCCGAGTCTTTGTCTGGACTGTAACCCAGGGCATGATAGAGTACGGTCAACCTCGTGCAAACACTCAGCAAAGCACCCTCTCGCCGCAGGCAGCTATTGAATGGGCGATTAGGCAGCGCGAACCGAACAGCAACGCTACTATCTATGTATTCAAAGACCTGCATCCTTTTAAAGATGATGCAACCGTAACAAGGTTGTTGCGTGATGCGATCGCCAACTTCAAAGGAACACAAAAGACAATTATCCTGATGTCTCCTTTGCAGCAAATCCCGATCGAGCTAGAAAAGGAAGTCGTGGTATTAGACTTCGCGCTCCCAGACATGAAGGAACTAAACCAAGTATTGTCTAGCCAGTTGGAGCAAACGAAATCGCGACGCATTACCACAGAAGCGCGAGAAAAACTTTTAAAAGCAGCCTTGGGATTGACTAAGGATGAAGCTGAAAAAGTTTATCGCAAAGCCCAAGTTTCCACGGGGCGCTTAACCGAAGAAGAAGTAGACATAGTTCTGTCGGAGAAAAAGCAATTAATTCGGCGCAACGGCATTCTAGAGTTTGTAGAAGAAGACGAAACCCTGGATGCAGTCGGGGGTTTAGAAGAACTCAAACGGTGGCTCAAGCAGCGTTCCAACGCCTTTACAGAAAGGGCGAGAGAATACGGCTTGCCCCAACCCAAAGGAATGCTAATTCTCGGCGTACCCGGATGCGGAAAATCGCTGATTGCCAAGACTACCTCGCGCCTGTGGGGACTGCCCCTGCTCAGGCTAGATATGGGTAGAGTCTACGACGGCTCAATGGTAGGTCGCAGCGAAGCCAACCTCCGCAACGCCCTCAAAACCGCAGAATCCATCTCCCCAGCCATCCTCTTCATCGACGAACTAGACAAAGCCTTTGCAGGAGGCACTGGTTCGGCCGACTCAGACGGAGGAACCTCCAGCCGAATTTTCGGTTCATTCCTCACTTGGATGCAAGAAAAAACTTCCCCAGTCTTCGTAATGGCAACAGCAAACCGAATCGAGCGGTTGCCGGGGGAATTCTTGAGGAAAGGGCGATTCGACGAGCTATTCTTTGTTGACCTGCCAACGAAAGAAGAACGCCAAGATATATTCAAAATTCACCTGTCAAAACGGCGTCGGGAAATTTCTCGCTTCGATTTAGAGCAACTTTCCAATGTTTCCGACGGCTTTTCAGGAGCAGAAATTGAGCAAGGGCTAGTAGCAGCCATGTACGAGGCCTTCGCTCAAGATAGAGAGTTTACGCAGTTAGATATCATCGCGGCCATTAAATCTACATTGCCACTGTCTAAAACCATGACCGAACAGGTCAGCGCCCTGAGAGATTGGGCGAGACAGCGCGCACGGCCCGCTGCGTCTTCCGTCGCTGAATACCAGCGAATGGAATTCTAAAAGCTTTCTCCTGGTCCAAACAGGAGCAAAGGCTAGCAACAGCTAGCAGTTCGATTGAAGAGCCGCCCAGCGGCACCGTTAAATCCAGACCGTTGTTGTTTCTCTCTCAGTTTTATTAGGAGGAAATCCAATGTCTCACTTTAGCACTCTGCGTACCAAAATCACTGATGCCGAAATCCTGAAAGCTTCCCTACGTGACTTGGGCATTTCAGTCAAGTCAGAAGCTGATGTTCGTGGCTATAATGGTCAGCGCGTTCGCTCCGACATCGTGGCGACTCTGGAAGGCGAATACGACCTGGGTTGGTCTCGCAATAGCGACGGTTCCTTCGATCTGATTGCAGACCTCTGGGGCGTTGCCAAAAAGCACAATCAAACTGAGTTAATTAACTCCATCAACCAGAAGTACGCAGTTAACAAGACCTTGGCAGCAGTCAAGCAGCGCGGTTTGCAAAACGCCAACGTCAAGTTGGTAGTGCAAAATTAATAACTCTGCGTGTTTCTAAGCTTGCGGGTTAACCAAATACAGGTTAACCCGTTTTTAGCGAGGATATAAAGTGGTTTTTTTTAGCCATTATGCACTTTTTTCCAAGCCCAAGCAGCAGCTTTCAATGTGAAGGCGGCTGCTTGAGCTTGACTAACTAATGCTTGTGGCAAGTGTCGATCGTTTGTTGATAAATTTCAATCATGCGATCGACTTTGCGCTCCCAGTCGAAATTCTCCCGCACTCGGGAAGATCCGGCGCTACCCATACTCTGCCGCAATTCAGGTGACTGGGCGAGCTTCAGCATCGCATTAGTCAGTCCCTTGACAAAGCCTTCTGGGGAATCTGGTTCTACTAAAATACCGCAAGTCGAATCCAGATAATCGACTGGGCCGCCCCAATTAGTCGCAATGACCGGCAAGCCTACTGCCATTGCCTCCATTACCACCGCTCCCCCAGGTTCTCGCAAACTCGGCATCACCATTGCATCAGCTTGTTGCATTCTTTGAGCGCATTGCTCTTGAGACAGCCAGCCGCTGAATATTACCCTGTCCTCGATCGCCAAACGAGCTGTTTGAGCTTCTAGTTCGCCGCGTATTTTGCCATCGCCGATGATTTCCAAAACTGCATCCGTTTGACCGACAACCGCTGCAAATGCTTCTAGCAGTAAGTCTACACCCTTCCAGTCTACTAGCCTCCCCAAAGACACAAAATGAACTTGCTGCTTGGGCTGCTTTGATGGGGTAGAGTCAGATAGCCACACCGACAAATCTACACCATTTTCCACAAGCTGAATAATTTTACCGCCCACTCCTGAGGGAAGTGCCTTTGCTGTGCGATCGTTCGCCACCAACACTGTCTCGGCTTTAATTTTACCCGGTAACAGGCGGTTGAATAGATTAACAAACTGATATGCAAATCCTACTACCATATCCACTAAAGGGCTTTGGCGCGAGCTAAAAGCTGGAGGAAATTTCACATCCGTGTTCAGTGGCCCTATCACCACGGGGACGCTGAATCCGAACATCAACGAAGGGAATTTGGCGGAGACTGGTGTCGGCTCGTGTACAACTTCAATCTGGTGCTTTTTCACCAGATTTAGGACAATCCGGCGCTGGATAGTTTGAGTGTACAGGTGGCTCAGCAGCCCTAAAGTAGGTTGACTTACTCTGACTGGCAACAACAGCCCCAAATTATTCAGCAGTTTGTGCACCCAAGTGTCCGGCACAAAGTGCATTCGATCGACATCTTCGGGAAATAGAGCTTCTAGTTCAGCCTGGGTGCGTCCGTGAGTTACTAACCATGTTTCTATCTGACGCGATCGAAGTATCCGGAAGTAGTTGACTGGCAGCAATGACTCGCCACCGAAATTAGTTGAAGCATTTTGAGCAACAATTACAATCCGCATAAATTGTTTTCCACCCAATAAATTTATGAATGTGCTAAGGGACTTGCGTATAAATAAAATCCCAGCCATGCAATTGTCTTGTCGAAGGAGCAACTACAGGATTGGTATAGTATAAGCCGCAAGCCCCTAAGCTGTTGCCCATTTAAATTGTATATTTGGGGAACCGAACAAAAATCTTCAAGTCCGCTGCCCCTCTCCTCCTCAATTACCACAGATAATCTAGATGTACAACAGCTTATTTAGAGCCAGCTACATTTTTAGCGTCAATCATTTTATGATAAATTTCAACAATTTTTTCTGCCTTTGGCTCCCATGCAAATTCTTTAGCTTTTTCGATACACTTAGCTGACATAACTTCCCGCAAACTATCGTCTTCGACCAAAATCTGAATTTTATTTGTTAACTCCTGAGTAAGATACTCTCTAGAAGTTGGCTCAATTTTAAAACCAGTTTCTTCAGTCACGTATTCGGCTATACCGCCATTGTTTGGCACAATACAAGGCAACCCGCAAGCCATAGCTTCCATTACCACTGCGCCGCCAAATTCCCTAATCGAAGGGAAGCAAAAAATATCCGCTTGCTTGTAATAGTCAAGTGTTTCTGCTTGACCTACCCAACCAGCAAACTTAACTTTTTCTCCTAAGTTAAGCTTCTCTACTTGAGATTCTAATGCTTTTCTTTCTTGCCCGTCACCTACTATTGTTACTTGAACTTTTTCTTTGATTTTTGGTTCTAGTCTATTCACAGATTCGATGAGAATGTCAGCACATTTATAAGGAACTAATCTACCTACAAAAAGTAAGTTTATCTGGCCGCCCTTTTTTGTTTTGGGTTCTTGTTTTAAGAAACTACTGGCAATACCATTTTCGTAAAATAGTTGAATTCTCTGGTCTGGGATCGCAAACAAATCTTTGAGCATATTTAAGGTATATGTTGAACCTGCCAAAATTTGGTCGGCTTTTTTGTAAGTTTCTACATAACCGGGAATTAAGGCTCGACCAATTGCCCTCAAAAAGTTGAATTGAGCAAATTCTTGTTTGGCAGTTTCTTGAAAGCCTGCTGGAAAAGGAATGCCTCCATTGACTGGGCCTAGCAGAAAAGGAGTGTTTTGGCAGGCGCTGACTACCTTAAACGGATACCGCGGCATCATCGGGGTAATTGCATGAACTATGTCATAATCTCCCTTGAGAATTTTTGAGTGAAATTTTTGATATACTTGCTGATTAAATTCTTCATAAATTGGGTAGCTCAAAGCATTATACAGTGGCCAATTTATTTTACCCTGCGCGGCAATTTTTTCTACTACTTTGTAATATTGCGTGGCAAGTTTTCCTTGATCAATATAAAAAACTTTTTCGTATTCAGGGTGTTTTTGAATAGCGGATTTATTTCTAACATGGGTAACAAGTGTTGCATCAACTAGGCTACTAATTTTTTCGACAAAATTGTACCCCACCAAAGGTACGGAGGCCCATTCAGGATTGCACTGCTCTACAATTAGTAAAACTTTTAATTTTTGGGCGTTCATTGGTTAGATTCCTTTGTTGACTATCGATGGATATTTGGAAGTTGAGTTTTGAAGAGATTAATCGATATTAAGCATTTTTTTGCGAGGCGAGAGTCGGCTGTAGAGGTTGATGAAAAATCCGCCCCTACATCAACACCCGACTTGCAATTACAGGGAAGAAGTTACAAAAAAAAACAGTTAAGTTGATGGTAAGTGACCTACTTAGTAGACTTAGCACTCATTGTAACTTGCTCAATTGATGGGCTTGATCTCTTGTATTCGATCAAGTTGCTGCGCTGTCCCAGCAAGCGGCGTTTGTGAAACAGCATCTGACCCTGCAATTGAGGAAACCTGCCCAACACGCAAGATAATGCGTAGAGAGCAGCATCCTTTGATTTTAAGTTTTGCTGCATCCGGCGATAGATGCGGTAGCCAAGTATTGGGTAGCCCCAAAGCAACAACAGGCTCCAGCCGTGCGTAACCCACGCTGTCCCGATTGCTAGCACGGGCACAACGAATCCCCAGAACCAGATGCTGGTGGTGTCTTTGACCCAGTGGCGTTCGGGAGTGTTCCCGTGCAGCCAGGAACCTTCGGCGTAGGCGTGACCGGCTCTTTGACAGCGCTTCCACCATTGGTCAAAACGAGTCATTTGGGCGTCATGCAAGGTCATTTCTGCATCTAATCGCTCGATTTTCCAACTATTTTGGCGCAGCCGCACGCAGAGTTCCGGTTCTTCGCCGGCGATCAGTGTGGGGTTGAAACCACTGACTTGCTCTAGGGCTGATACCCGCATCATGGAGTCGCCCCCGCAGGCTTTGGCTTCCCCGATCGGGCTGTCCCACTCAATGTCGCAGAGCCGGTTGTATGGTGTGGCATCGGGATATCGCTCGCGGCGGCGCCCGCACACTACAGCTAATTCGGGTTGCGCTGCGAGTTTTTGCTGGGCTAATTCGAGCCACCCATCAACTATTTCGCAGTCGCCGTCTACGAATTGGACAAATTCGATTTCTGGAACTGTTTGTCGCAGGCGGGCAAATCCTGCATTTCTGGCGCGTGCTGCTGTAAAGGGTGTAGATAAGTCGAGTTCTACTGTGTCAGCTCCGATCGATCGCGCTAATTCCAAGCTGCCGTCTGTTGAGCCGGAATCGACATAAACTACGCAAGCTACTTTCCCGATCGCTGACAGCAAGCACGCTTCGAGGCGATCGCCTTCATTCCGTCCGATAGCAACCAATCCAACTTGTTTCAAAGCTTACCTCTGGAATTCCACTTGCGATCTGTTATTTTAATATTTTAGTAAAAGTCAACCTGATTTCACAATATCTTGATTCCCCAACTTTGAGCGAGTGGCTCCAGTGGAGATCAAAGCGTGTTTAGCTTATTATATATTAAGTCATATCCGATCCAGCATTTTGAATTAAGAAGAGTCAACCATGCCAAATATCAGTTCTTTGTTCACTTTTTACTCTAGCGGTGAAGGAATTAGCCATACATTTTTGTCACTTTGTCAGTGGGATTACGCAGACTTTAAAATCCGCATGGTTGTTCCGAGTTGCGAACCGTCATATCGCGGCGATAATATGGTCGAAAGCATACCCCGATATTTGAGAAAGGTCTACTACAGGATGGGAAATTTGGCCCAATCTTCTGCTGAAAAGCGTTTCCTGAGAGATATCAATGATTTTGATGCAGTTTACTTGTGGCCTCGCACTTCAATTGAAACTGTTAGAAAGGTAAAGCAGCATAGGCAAACACTTTTTTTTGAGCGGATTAACTGCTCTACTAAAAAGGCAAAATATATTCTTGACGATGCTTACAATCGCTTGGGTCTCACTCCCCAACATGGAATTACAGATGCGATGATTCAGCAAGAAGATGAAGAAATGAGCTTGGCTGATTTCATTTTTTGTCCTAGTCCAGAGGTAACAAAATCTTTTCTCGAAATAGGAGTTCCCGAATATAAACTGATGTCAAGCAGTTATGGGTGGTGTCCCAAGCGTTTCCCAAATATTTCTACCAAAAAACAGCCATCAGATAACGTTACTGTGCTATTTGTGGGCACCATCTGCGTCAGAAAAGGAGCTCACTTGCTCTTGCAAGCCTGGGAAAAAGCTGGCATTAAAGGCAAACTGGTGCTTTGCGGAGACATGGAGCCTGCAATTGCCGAAAGTTGCAGCGATATTTTAGGACGATCGGATGTAATTCATATAGATTACACGCTCAATATTGCGGGCATATATGGGGAAGCTGACATTTTTGCCTTTCCGAGTCTGGAAGATGGCGGCCCGATGGTTACTTATGAAGCTATGGCTTATGGGTTGCCAGTTCTTGCGTCACCTATGGGAGCGGGCGCCATTGCGCGGGACGGCAAAGATGGGATAGTCCTCGACCCTTACGACTCTGAAGCTTTTGTTGAAGGCTTGCGAAAGCTTGCTTTGTCACCGGATTTGAGAGCACAGATGGGTTATAATGCTCGCCAACAAGCCGAGGAATTTACCTGGGAAAAAGTAGCAGGCCGCCGGAAAGATTTGATGCAGGAAAAATTGAAAGTTTAGGAAATAGGAGAATTCTCTGAAAGAATCCTTGCTCTGCAACTTTCTTTTTTCTGGGAATATTTCTAGGGGTGCATTTTCATGCTTAAGGTTTTTTGGGGATAATTTTTGCTGGTATTCCGACTGCGGTTGCGCCCGGTGGTACGTCGCAAATCACCACTGCATTGGCGCCTATTAAAGCATGATCGCCGATCGTTACAGAGCGAATAATTTTTGCTCCTGCACCGATATCGACGTGACCGCCAATTTGGACATCAGCAACAATTGTCACCTGTTGAAAAATCATACAGTTCGGGCCAATAGATGCTTCTGGGTGAATGACTATGCCATTAGAATGAAGCATAACGAGTCCTCCTCCTATCTTGCAGTTCAAAGGGATGTCAGTTCCAGCTACAATGCTCCAGAATCTATGCTGGATTATATTGAACCGAGATAAAAAATAGCCTAATTTTCCACCTTGCTGCTGCCATTTTTGATAGTCGCGGATAGATTTTAGAACTTGGCGACTAGGATCCCACCACTGCCAAAGTTTTTCTCGGCTCCAATCTGGCTCCGTGGCAGAAACGACAGATGTAGTTATTGATTGAACCATTATTTGTACAATACAACAGATAAGGTATACTGATAACCCTGTGACTTTCAGTTATCAGTATACTATCGCTAGTTGGTGATTGACAATATTTGTTGAAATTCTCTGACAATCCTATTTGAGTTGTAAGATTTTTGTATGTTGCCAGGTTTTCCTGGTAGGCACGGCGGGGTACTAACCTACAAAATGTTACAATTCATACAGAATTACTATATTGTCAACTGATAATTATTTAGTCAACCGAGTTGATATCTACCAATAAGTAGTAGCCATCACACTCTGCATGGAACAATCACAATTGCCAGAGAAATCGACGATTTCTTACAAGCACCTATCACTATAGAGGCGGTAGATCTCTAGTTTATTTAAGTAACAGAAGAGACAGGTCACTTTTTCTGGTACTAATTTAAGGATTGTTTTCGACAGGGCGGGATTTGATAATTTTGGCAGGGATGCCAACGGCCGTTTGACCAGCAGGAACGTCTGATAAAACGACAGCATTTGCACCGATATTTACGTCGTCTCCCAGGTTGACCTTGCCGAGAATTTTTGCTCCGGCACCGATGTTTACCCGATCGCCCAATTGAGGCGATTCTAGGGGTTTTTCCAAGTAGCGGTTCCCTAGGGTAACGCCTTGGCGGATAATGCAGTCGTCACCAAGAGTGCAGTATCCATGAACGATGATACAGCCTTCGTGTTCAATGACGACTCGGCGGCCGAGCTTGACTGTGTACGGCAAATCTATGCCGTAGGTGTTGCGGATTTTTCGGTAGAGCGATCTATATAGAATGCTCAAAGGGGCCCGCAGCAGTTTTGGTTCTACGTGCATTCTCCAGACACCGAATCTTTGAACTGCTACGGCGCGAAATCCCGGCTTTGTCCAATCGCGACCGTGAGCAATCCAGTCTTCTTTAATCTGCTGCCACAATCCGAGTGCAGGGGTTTCTACTTGATTTTCACTTGCTATTAAATTTGACTCCGTTACCATAATCTGTACTCAACACTCTGTCTTGTTTAAGTTGTTATTAGATGCCCCAGATATTAAGTTATTTCTCTGGTTTTTTAGGTAGAATGCACCCGGTTTATTCAATCAAAAACACCAAGTACTACAGTGAACGATCAGAAAGAATTGCTTGAAAGCCGGAGCGCTTGTAGGGAGAAATTAAAATCAGACGATTCATTGCTCCAATGCTCAGACTTCCTTTGTCAATTCTCCTCAAGTTGTTAAGCCTTCGGATTCGCTGACTGACAAGCCCTCAAACGGTCAACTGTCAACTGAAGCAATGTTTGGTTTGCCAGGAGTAACGGGGTATCTCTGGCTTTGATTTATTTACCAGTAAAGAATTGGTTGAAAGCCTCTCTCTTTGAGGGAGAAATTAAAATCAGACTATTCATTACTCCTCTACTCGGACTTAAGGGTAGAGGTAACTGTCAACTGTCAACTGTCAACGGTTGAAAAACACTTTTTAAAAGTTTTTTGAATCTTCAATCTTACCTCCCTTAAAAAATACACTATTCATGATAAAGTCGGTGAGCATTTTTGGCGGATCTCCGTCTGGCTTACCTTGAAGTACACGGCGCACTCTCCAGGCTGCAAAGCCCGAAGCCCAGGAGACATCAGTTAAGGCTGTGTAAACTAAGCCGTAGTTTTTGAGAAAGTACCTGCGTCGGGAATCAAACCAATACTGTGGCAGTCGCTTAGCGGGCTTTTTGGTGTCAGTGACACCTGAGCTTTGACCTACTAGGTGTACCACGCGACTTTCAGGTACATACCAGCAACTCCAACCAGCTTTGTTCGCTTGCAGACAAAAGTCCATTTCTTCGCAGTACATGAAATAAGCTTCATCCATCAAGCCAATCTTTTCAAATACTTCGTGACGGACGATCATGCTGGCTCCAGCTACCCAATCAGTTTGACAAATTTCTTGGGAAATACCGGGCACTACATTCCAGTTTGCCAAGAATTTGGATAAAAAGCCCGTCCGCCAACCAAAATCGAGTTCGGTTAGGAAATCGTGAAACCGAAAAGCTGAATGCTGCGGGGTTCCGTCGGGGTCTTCCAAGCGGCTGCCGGCGATGCCTGCCTCGGGGTGGGAGTCCATGAAATCGACGAGGGCTTTTAAGGCACCTGGGCGAACTACGGTGTCTGGGTTGAGCAGCAGGAAGTAAGGGGGGGGATTGGTAGATTGCAGGGCAGGTCGGATCAAGGCGTTGTTGCCGAAGGCAAATCCGCCGTTGCGGTCTAGGGGAACGAAGGATGCCCATTCGCTCCAGCCTTCTGTTGCGATCGCGGCTGCTATTTGTTCGCTAGAATTGTCGCCTGATGCGTTGTCGGCAACTGCAACTCGCGTACCGGGGAGCGATCGCACTTCGGTAACTAGAGAGCGCAAGCAGTCAATGGTTAAACCAGGGGTTCGGTAGTTAACAATGACAACCAGCAGTGGATACGGGTGATTGGGCTCGCTGGCTTTGGACATAAGTGCAGTTGTTGGTTTAACAACTTTTTAGCTCAAGTTGTACCCCTATGGCAAGCTGGCGCGATCGCCCTTCGGCCAATATCGCCTAATTTTCCGATACAGCCAGCATTTTTAACAAAAGCTGCCACCGCTGTCGGTGCATTTCTTGATGAGTCAGGCTGCGAGATTTTTTCAGAGCTTCCATGCCCATATTTTGAAGTTGATTCAAGTTTTCTCCTGACTGTTTGAGCAAGTTTGCTAAGGCTAGAGGCTCGTTAGGAGCGATCAGCATACCTGTTTTGTCGTTTTCGATGCAGTCCCGGAGTCCGCCTGTGTCGCTTCCCAGTACCGGTACGGCCTGGGAATAAGCATCGTATACGATTCTGGGCTGTTCGTCTGAGATGCTCGGAACCACAAGAGCATGATATTGTTGCAGCCGCTCGAATAATTTTGGGCCGTAAGGAAGAGTGCCCAAAACTTCGATCTGTGCCGATTGTTGCAGCTCCTTGCTGGCTGCTTGGCAGTCGCTTAATAGTTCGCCTTCACCTAGTATGTCCAGCTTGACGGCAATGTTTTCCCGAGCCAAGATTTTCATGGCTTCTAGGAGAACTAACACGCCTTTACTGGGAAGCAATCTCCCCGCCAAGAGAATTTTGAGTTGTTTGGGTGAGGGAGACATTTTTTTGTGCCATATTTCGATCGCGTCAGCTTCCGAAATAATATTTTCTTCATCTATCCACGAAGCATTAATTATGTGACTTGGTTTCTCCCGCTTTGTTAATAAACTCTGTTGGTATTGGGCCTGTGTAAAAATTGTCAAGTCAGTGCTGTTGATGCACCAGCGATTCACTATTTCGGATATGTAAGCCAGAATTTTGCCTTTGATCCTGGCAGTCGTGCCTGGTGGTAACCGCCAGGGTGCGGACTCGACTACGATCAGGTATTTTTTCCGCTGGAGCAGGACTATTGGCGTCACCAACCATGCCATTGGAATTGGCCAGCCTGCTACGGCGCTGTGTACGATATCTGCAGAGGCGATCGCTCCCCAAAGTTGGGCAACCGTCGCCGGCAGCAGCAATATGGATTGGGCGTAGGTCTTTGGGCAGGGAAGGTCAATAAATTTAGCATCGGAAAATGATGTTTCCGAATCCACCTTTATTGTATTTTCTGAGGGGATTTCTACTGCATGGGGAGCTGCGAGCGTGAAGTTTTTCAAATACTTGAAGTGTTCGATTAAGTCTTTTGCCCACATTGGATCGAGATACCTGCTGCCTTGGGAGTCGCAGGAGGATGTGATATTGACGACGAGCAAGTAGCGCTGGTAGAGGGGCGTCAAAGGAGGTTCAGTGACCCCATCTTCTTTGGTATTTAACGACTTCGATTTCATCTATAGCATTTCTCACGCTTGGTTAGCGGACGACTCTTGAGCTAAAAATCTATCTTGTAAGGGTTACAGTATACCTCATCTTTCACTCCAAACCTATAATACACTGTGAGTGAATGCGATGTCTATTTAAATGGAAATTTCGCTAGTTCTTTCCTTCCATACATAGCATAAAAACAACAATTATTGTAATTGCTCAACTAGGGGAAAAAAGGGAGCCATCAATAGAGAGAGCTTGTTGAATAGATTGATAAGCAGTTAAACCCTGACGCTTGCCAGTATTGACAACTGAACGAACAGCAGCAAACAAAT
>NZ_JAHRFA010000085.1:0-28270 GCF_020883045.1 Microcoleus sp. CAWBG58
TTCTAACGAAGCTTTTTCTTTTTCCATGTCTTTTTGTGGCAGTTGTAATTTATTCATTTTTTATCACAGTCAAGTATTGCATATATATTGTACCATAACCTTGATAATGATTTAGGATTGCTATATTACCCTTTTTTATCTCAAAATGCCGAATAAATTCACAATTAGAAATCGCCTCGCTTTTTCCTTGGCTGGCCTGTATTCTAGTGCTTGGACTCTATCTTTCGCTGCTGTATTGTGGGGCTTTAACGGCAAAGTTTTTTCAGAAACGGCTTTAGCCCAATCTGTTGTTCCTAGTTCTGAGCGACTTGTGCCGCCACAGCCACTGCGCGTACCGCCACCGCCACCTGCTAATTTCAACCGGGAAATTAACCCAGCTTTTCGGAATCGACCGTACCGCCTGGGCCCGGGAGACCAGATTTCGGTTCAGGTTCAGCGCTTCCCAGAGCTAAATTTTACGGGTGCAATCAGCCCTGAAGGGGTAATTGTACTGCCGCTAATCGGCACAGTAAATGTGCGCGGTCTTACCGTCGAAGAAGCACAGGAACGCCTCCGCGAGCGGTTCACGCAATTTATCAAAAATCCTCAAGTCTCGGCTGCTTTGCTGGTTCAGCGCCCGGTAGTGGTGACGGTGACGGGGGAAGTGGCGAGGCCTGGTTTTTATCCGCTGCAAACTCCGCAGCTTCCGGCGGCTTTGGCTGCTGCTGCTGGGACGACTCCAACGGCCCAATTGCGTGCGGTGCGGGTGCGTCGGACTTTGCCGGGTGGTGCTGTGGCTGAGCAAGTTGTGGATATTTTGACGCCGCTGCAAACTGGTATTGCTCCGCCGGATTTGCGTTTGGAAGATGGAGATGCGATCGTCGTACCGTATAAACAGGTTACACCCGATCGCAAGTCCGATCGAGATTTAGCATCCAGATACAGCCTAGCCGCTGCCGCTGTCCCCGTTCAAATCACTGTCACCGGAGAAGTCAGCAAACCAGGTTTTTACACGCTTCCGGCGGGTTCTGGTCGAATTTCCGCCGCTTTGACCATTGCCGGGGGAGTCACGGGAAAAGCGGATTTACGAGCCGTGCGAGTGCGACGGACGCTGGTGGATGGCTCTTCGGTAGAGCAACCCCTCGACCTCTACACCGCCTTAGCAAAGGCTAGCGATTTGTTCGATTTTCCTTTGGCCTCGGGAGATGTGATTGTCATCCCAGAATTGGACGCTAGTATCAAAAACCTAGACTACGACAAAGCTTTGGTGGCGCGCTCTACCTTGATTAAGCCCAGGATCTACGTTCGAGTTTTGAGTTACGCTAGTGGTAGTTTGACCTCGTTTTACCTAGAAAATGGCAGCAAGTTTTTGGATGCTATCAACAACTTGCCTGTGAATCTGGCTGATTTGCGGAAAATGGCCTTGATTCGGTTCGACCAAAAGCAAGGTAGAGCAATCAACCGCAAGATAGATGCAAAAGCTGCTTTGGAGGGCAATGTTTCTCAGAACCCGATGCTGGAAGATAATGATGTGATTGTGATTGGTCGGAATCTGGTAGAGCGTATTGGTTATGTTCTCAATACTTTTACTCGACCATTCCGGGATACTTTGGGATTTATTCTGTTTTTCGATCAGTTGAGAAATGGGGTAAACAATTTGTTTGGGCCATCCAATAACAATAACAATAACAATAGGTAGTCATTGGTTATTAGTTATTAGTTATTAGTCATTAGTGCTGTCCCCCCGAGCGAACGTTATTAGTCATTAGTTAACTGTTATGGATAGGCAGTTTAGGAGCATTTCTGTTTTGCATTTACAGTGCGAGCTTAAGAACTCGCGTATTCTACAACTCGCGAGCGGGGACAGCACTATAATAAAAAAATGCTTTTTGCAAAACTGAGATGCTCCCAGCAGTTTTGTACTCGCAAACTCGCTTATATCTAAAAAGATTGTTAGCTAAACCCGCCCATACAACATACTAGAGCGGTTCTCAAAAAAATGAGCGATGCCCGATGCCCTCTTTGCCCCATGCCCGATGCCATCTTTTTGACAAAGGCTATAGGGTTTTTGCTATCACAAAAAATTAACGGGAAGCGGGAAGCTCAGTCTATGAAAGAGATGAGAGGAAAGCGACGCGGGGGATTTTAATCCCCAATGAATCTTTCTTGATTTTTAACAATTGACATGGTAGAAGCAGTGTAAAATTATTAAGATAGGAGGTAAAAAATAAATGTTGTTAAGTTACAAGTACAAGTTACGCCCAAACAATCAACAATCAGAGAAATTATCTGGTTGGTTGAATATGTTGCGAGCGACGTATAACTGGTGCTTGCGTGACCGTATGGATGGTTGGTATCAGCAATTTCTTTGCGGTACTTACTGTGATTTAAAAACCCAAACAGAAATTATGCCTTTAACTTGTAGTTTAGTTAAAGGAACTCAGCTTGAAAACCCCTGGAAAGATGGCGGTGGTAAAGCCAAGAAAGAAGGCGAAAAAGACAAATCGCCAAAAAGGTCAGCATCGTTAATGCAAGACGCTAACTTAATCAATCTCAAAACCAGTCGCCCTTGGTATCAAGACATTGATTGTGATGTTTTACAATCAATTCCAGCTAGAGTTAACGAGGCATTTAACAAATTCTTCAAAGGTGCGGGCTTCCCTAAATTCAAGCGTAGCCATTATTTTAAATCCTTCGCATATAAGCCAGGAAGGGTGAAAATTAAGGGAAGTAAAATTTACTTACCTAAAATCGGATGGATGCGGTTTTTTAACTCCCGTAATATCCCGAATGGGTTTGATATTAGAACGGTGACAATTAGGCAAAAAGCAGATGGTTGGTATGTTTCTGTGAGAATCGAAGACAAAGCTATACCAGATTTTTCAATAATTCCTGACAGTGAAATTAAATCAATCATTGGCTGCGATATGGGATTAACTAAACTGGTTTACTTGTCTAATGGTGAAACAATCGACAACCCAAGGTTTTCTACTAACAAGCATATAAAACGCTTAATGAAAGTTAGGCAAAGACGAGTTAATAGGAAGCAAAAGGGGAGTAAGAACCGCAGAAAAGCACAAAAAAAAGTAACTACCTTACATCATAAGATTCAACAAAAACGCGAAGCTTATCAGTGGTGGGTTGCACACAAGATTGTAGGTCTAGCTGATGGTGTTGCAGTTGAAGACTTGCAAGTTAAAAATATGATGAAGCGGTGTAAACCCGTCTCTTCTGAAACTGGTAGATTTTTACCAAATAATCAATCAGCTAAACGAGGTTTAAATCGTTCAATCGCTGATGCAAGCTGGTATGGATTAACTCAAAAGCTTGAATATGTGGCTGTAAAGTCAGGCAAGAAATTATATAGAGTCAATCCCCAATACACCAGCCAAACTTGCAGCAAGTGCAAGCACATCGATAAAGTAAGTCGCAATGGTGAAAAGTTTATTTGCACCAACTGTGGACATATCGACGATGCCAACATTCAAGCTGCGAGAAACGTCAGAATTAAAGCAATAGAGTCCTACGGGTTAACTATTGTTAGAAAAACTAGAATTAGAGCGAAAACGGTACGGCGGGACTCGTCGAAACCAGTACAACTAAGCATCTTTGATGTGAACTTGTATGAACGCCTGGTAGATAATAAGCCGCCCCAAAAAGGCAAACGGCTTGTGACCGGGAACCCACAGTACAAGCAATTGTCTCTTTGGGATGGTTGAGAAAGTAATTTCTTAAGAATCTCAGCGGCTTTAGTTCTGAGAGTTTCAACTACTTAGTTAGGATTTATCGTTAGCAATTATTCAATTCTTCAATCTAAAATAGTTATGACTTTATCAGTTGTCAAACGTTATTTGATTGCTTTTGATCAATACAAGTGGGTGGGACTAGCCACTCTCGCGGTGACTGTCGGCGTGTCCGGAGTAGTTGCCGTGCAGCCAACTCAGGCGCCGATTTACGTTGCTAAAGGTACGCTAGCCTATGGCAAACTGAGCGTAATTTTTTCATCAGCCGCTACCAAGATTCAACAGGAAGGACAAGAAATAACTAAAGATCAGTTGCTCAATGAAAATGTTATCCAAGCAGCCGCCCAAAGACTCATTAAAGCAGAAAACAAATTAAATAAACAAGCAGCACAAATAAATCCAGAAGAATTTAAAAAACAAGTAGAAATATTGACTAAAAAGCTGAAAGACGACGTGGAGATCAAGATGCCGTCCAAGAGTAATGACCGCAGTGCTTTGATTCAAGTATTGTACAAAAATGCCGATCGCCCAAAAGCAGAAAAGCGAGCAAAGGCTTTGATGGAAGAAATGGTGATTTATAGCGAAAATACCAATACTTTTACCGTCGTAAAAACGATCGCTCAAATTAACCAACGCTTGCCGAAAGTAACTCAGGAACTCAGAGAGGCGGAAGCAAAACTTGAATCCTACGAAAAACGAGAAGAAACTTCTATTTTAGCAGTTCAGAGCGGTACATTGCCACAAGCGATTATCGCCACCGAACAGCAGCAGCGGCAACTCCGGGTGCAGTTGGGAGCAATAGTAGCTCAAATTAAAAGCTTGCAGGAACGCTTGGGATTGAATGGAGAGCAAGCTTACGTGGCTCAAGCACTGTCTGCCGATCCAATTATTGCACAACTGCGAGTGCAACTGTTTTCGATCGAATCTCAGCTCAAAATTCTCCGCAGCGACTTGCAGGAGGAACACCCGAAAATTGTGGAATTGCTCAAACAAAAACAAGCTTTTGAGCAGCAGTTGCAGCAGCGACAATCGGAGGTGCTCGGGGGTAACGGGGTGGCCGCTCCACTCAGAAGTGCCGATCGAATTCGGGTAGACTCTTCTTTAGACCCGGCGAGACAGCAGCTAGCTCAAAGTTTGATTGCTTTACAAACGCAGCGGGATGTGGTGCAAGAACAACTCAAAGGAGTAGAGAACACTGAACGACAATTGCGCCAGGAATACGCAAAAATCCCCAACAAGCAGTTAGAACAAGCGCGGTTAGCCCAGCAAGTGGCGCTGAAAAAAGCTCTCTACGATAAGATGCAGGCGGCTTTGGTAGATGCTGAGGCGGCGAGAGCTGAGACAACGGGAAGTTTGACAATCGCCCAGTTTCCCAAAACAGATGATGTTCCGTCAAACAAGAAAGGTTTGCCGGTGATGCTGGCGGTGGGTGGATTTGTGGGATTGCTGCTGGGCGGCGGGTTGATATTTTTGTTGGGAATGCTCAACGGGAAGTTTTACAGTTGGGAAGAAGTGCGGGCGGCTTTGGTGGAAAAAGAGGTGCCAATACTGGCAGTTTTGCCTGAAGTGACGGTGTTTGATTCCTATGGGGAGGAGATGCCGCTGGCTTTGGAACCCAATTCGCCTTATTTGGAGTTTTACGAGCGGTTGCGGACTAATTTACGCCGAATTGGCGAAAAACCTGTGAAGGTGGTGTTGCTGACTTCGGCGGCGCCTTTGGAGGGAAAGAGTTTTAGTGCTTACAATTTAGCAATTGCGTCGGCTCGATCGGGTAAACGGACTTTGTTAATTGAAGCAGATTTGCGATCGGGTTCTAATGTGGAATCTTTGAAAATAGCTGCGGATCCTCTGGCAGCGGTGGAACCTTTGCACTATTACGGCAATATGAGCGAGTGCGTTTTGTTGGTTCCAGAGGTAGAGAACCTATATGTCGTACCGAGTCCGGGCAGTTTGCGGCAGGCTTCGGCGGTACTGGAATCGAGCGAAATGCGGAGGTTGTTTGAGGATGTTCGCAATCGCTTTGATTTTGTGGTGGTGGATTCTCCGGCGTTGAGCGAGTGCAACGACGCGCTGACGCTGGAACCCTATACGGACGGTATAATTTTGGTGGCGCGGGCTGGTTATACTCTGGCTAGTATGTTGTCTGAGGCTGCGGATCAGTTGGTGGAATCTGATGATGATGATTCGCACAAATCGGGGCCGCGGCTGTTGGGGGCGATTATTAATGGTGCTGATATTGCGGTGAAGTACCGCAATGATATTGAGGAATTTGAGTTGCCTTTGAGTGCTGTGAGCGATGGGGCGATCGAAGTGCGATCGAGGCAATTACCGCAGCAGTCAAAGTCAAAAAACAAAGCTATTAATAGTAAATTCAACTAATCTAGGCCACTTGATTAGACTTGAATTGCATTAGGGGTACGTAGTTGCGCTTGAGCGCTCTTGAAAAAAGAGCTATGTAGTTGAGTTAGCTAGAGGGCTAAAGCCCAACTACATACCTTATGAGCGCTCTTGAAACAAGAGCTATGTAGTTGAGTAAAGCTAGAGGGCTAAAGCCCAACTACATACCTTATGAGCGCTCTTGAAACAAGAGCTATCTAGAGGCATTGAAATCTGTCTGCCTATCCCACAGGAAATTGGTTGTTCAAGGCGACCAAACCAGAATTGAGCTTCGAGTTTGTGAGTGACTTCAACCAACTATCGGCGATACCGAAGTTGGAGACTGAGTTGGAATTAATCCCGACATTAGAGGTTTGAATTCCGCCACTCAGTAGCTCGTCAGCGATAGATTTGTTCACCAAATCTGCTGTTCCCTGCGCCGGAACCCCAGACAAGCTGGAAGTCTTTCGCAGGCCACCGTTGAGTAGCTCGTCGTTTGTCAAAGTGAGACTGCTTGCGGTTCTACCATTCCCAAATTCAGTGTCATTATCGACGATCGTCAAAACGGCCGTACTTTGGAGTCCAATCGTGGCGCCTGTCGGGTTAACCAAACTTAAATTGACAGTTTCGTCAAGCGGAAAGAAAAGACCATCGGGGAAAACGTCATCGATAATGCCAATGGTGATGGTTTTGGGTGCTGAATCCCGATTGGCAAAATTGACAGCGATCAAACCATTGCTGTAATCACCCGGGGCTGTAGCACTACCATCGCTTAAGTTGACGAAAGCTGAGACTGCACCGAGATCGCTGCCAGTGCGAGTGACTGTCACTGCTGCGCTCGTCGTTCCATCTTCGTTGACAGTGAAGAAAGGGGCGCTAAATTGCAGGGTGCTGTCATTGTCTACGATCGTTGTAATAGCGGTGCTTTGCGTTCCAATCGTCGCATTGCCTGTCGGGTTAGCCAAAGTTAAATTGATAGTTTCGTTTGGCTCCACCAAAGTGTCATTGACAATGGGAAGATTGACGACTTTGGGTGCAGAATCGCCAGCGGCAAAATTGACAGAGATCGGAGTATTGGCGTAGTCACCAGGGGCGATCGCAGTTCGATTACTGAGGTTCACAGTAGCTGAAACTGCGTCAACACTACTGCCAGTGCGAGTGACTGTCACGGCTGCGATCGGTATGCCATCTTCTCGGATCCTGAAGGTAGGGGCGCTAAATTGCAGGGTGCTGTCGTTGTCAATGATGTCGAAAGTGGCGGTACCTTGCGTGCCAATGGTGGCATTGCCGATCGGGCTGCCCAAAGTTAAGGTGAGATTTTCGGTAGGCTCTACCAAGTTGTCGTTGACAACGGGAATGGTGAGTGTTTTGGGTATGCTGTCCCCAGCGCCAAAATTGACCAAGATGGGAGTATTGCCGTAGTCGCCAGGGGCTGTAGCAGTTCCATCAGTCAAGCTGACGGTGGCTGAGACTGCACCAGTATTAATACCAGTGCGAGTAACTGTCACGACTGCAACGGGTGTTCCATCTTCATTGGCGCTAAAGGTAGGGGAACTAAATTGCAGAGTGCTGTCATTGTCTGCAATGTCCAAAATGGCGGTTCCTTGGGTGCCAATGGTGGCGTTGCCTGTCGGGCTAACCAAACTTAAATTGACTGTTTCGTTACCCTCTACCAAGGTGTCGTTGACGATCGGAATATCCACTGTCTTGGGTGTGTTGTCCCCATCAGCAAAATTGACAACGACTGGAGTACCGGTGTAGTCAGCAGGGGTTGTCGCAGTACCATCGGCCAAGTTGACGCTGGCTGAGACTGCACCGACATTGCTGCCAGTGCGAGTGACTGTGACGGCTGCGATCGGTATGCCATCTTCTCGGATCCTGAAGGTAGGATCGCTAAATTGCAGGCTGCTGTCATTGTCTAAGATGTTCAAAGTGGCGGTACTTTGAGTGCCAATGGTGGCATTGCCTGTTGGGCCAACCAAACTTAAATTGACTGTTTCGCTGAGCTCTACCAAGGTGTCATCCACAATCGGAATGGTGACGACTTTGGGTGTAGAATCGCCATCGGCAAAATTGACAGGAATCGGAGTACCGGTGTAATCACCAGGGGCGATCGCAGTACCGCTGGTCAAATTCACGTTGGCTGAGACTGCACCTGCACTACTGCCATTACGAATGACTGTCACTTCTGCAACGGGCGTTCCATCTTCGTTGACGCCAAAGGTAGGGGAGCTAAATTGGAGGGTGCTGTCGTTGTCTACGATGTTGACTGTGGCTGTGTTTTGGGTACCAATGGTAGTATTGCCTGTCGGGCTACCCAAAGTTAAACGGACAGTTTCGTTACCTTCTACCAGAGTGTCATTGACGATCGGAATATTGACCGTTTTGGGTGTGGTGTCCCCAGCAGCAAAATTGACAGCGATCGGAGTATTGGCGTAGTCACCAGGGGCTGTAGCAGTTCCATCAGCCAAGCTGACGGTGCCTGACACAGCACCAGCACTACTGCCAGTGCGAGTTACTGTGACGGTTGTGATGGGGGTTCCATCTTCGTTGACACTGAAGCTGGAGCCACTGAATTGGAGGCTGCTGTCATTGTCTAGGATGTTCAAACTGGCGGTACCTTGGGTGCCAATCGTTGCACCACCTGTCGGGTTTGCCAAAGTTAAGTTGACTGTTTCGGTACCCTCTACCAAAGTGTCGTTGACGATCGGAACAGTAATAACCTTCGGTGCAGAATCGCCAGCGGCAAAATTGACCGGGATGGCAGTATTGGCGTAGTCAGCAGGGGCTGTAGCACTACCATTGGCTAGGTTTACAGTAGCTGAAACTGCTGCGGTAGTGCTGCCAGTACGAGTGACAGTCACGGCTGCAACGGTTGTTCCATCTTCGTTGACACTAAAGGTAGGAGCACTAAATTGCAGAGTGCTCGCAGGGAGACTGTCATTGTCGATGATGCTCAGACTTGCAGTACCTTGCGTGCCAATCGTCGCACCACCTGTCGGATTTGCCAAAGTTAAATTGACAGTTTCGGTACCCTCTACCAAAGTATCGTTGACGATCGGAACAGTAATCACCTTCGGTGTAGAATCGCCAGCGGCAAAATTGACCGGAATGGGAGTACCAGTGTAATCACCAGGTGCTGTAGCCGTACCATTTGTCAAGTTGACTGTCGCGGAGACTGCGGCGGTAGCGCTGCCAGTACGAGTGACGGTTACGGCTGCAACAGTCGTTCCATCTTCGTTGACACTAAAGGTAGGAGCACTAAATTGCAGGGTGCTCGCAGGAACAGTGTCATTGTCTATGATGTCGAAAGTGGCTGTACTTTGCGTCCCAATTGTTGCATTGCCTGTCGGGCTGCCCAAAGTTAAGCGGATATTTTCGGTACTCTCTGCCAAAGTATCGTTGACGATCGGAATATTGACGACTTTGGGTGCAGAATCGCCAGCAGCAAAATTGACTGCGATCGGAGTATTGGCGTAGTCACCAGGGGCTGTAGCAGTTCCATCGGCCAAGCTGACAGTGGCTGAGACTGCACCAGAGGCTACACCTGTACGAGTGACTGTCACTGCTGCAATGGGTGTTCCATTTTCGTTGGTGCTGAAGGTAGGAGCACTAAATTGCAGGCTGCTATCATTGTCTGCGATGTCCAAACGGGCGGTACCTTGCGTTCCAATCGCCGCACCACCTGTCGGGTTTGCCAAAGTTAAATTGATTGTTTCGGTACTCTCTACCAAAGTATCGTTGACGATCGGAATATTGACGACTTTGGGTGTGGAGTCGCCAGCAGCAAAATTGACAGGGATGGCAGCATTGTTGTAATCAGCAGGGGCTGTAGCAGTACCATTGGTCAAGTTGAGGCTGGCTGAAACTGCTGCGGTACTGCTACCAGTGCGAGTGACTGTCACGGCTGCGATCGGTACGCCATCTTCTCTAACCCTGAAGGTAGGAGCACTAAATTGCAAGGTGCTCGTCGCAGGAAGAGTGTCATTGTCGATGATGCTCAAAGTGGCAGTCCCTTGCGTCCCAATCGTTGCACCACCTGTCGGATTTGCCAAAGTTAAATTGACAGTTTCGGTACTCTCTGCCAAAGTATCGTTGACAATGGGAACGGTGATAGTCTTGGGTGCTGTGTCCCCAGCGGCAAAATTGACAGGGATGGCAGTATTGTTGTAGTCACCAGGGGCTGTAGCAGTACCATTAGTCAAATTCACAGTAGCTGAGACTGCGCCCTCGCTACCACCCGTGCGCGTCACGGTTACGGCTGCAACCGCTGTCCCGTTTTCGTTGACGCTGAAGGTTGGGGCACTAAACTGAAGGCTAGGCTGATTTGCTGTGCCTTGATAGTCAATCTTCCGCACCAGGTAGTCGGAACTATCGTCTTTGAAAGAGGTGGCGGTGTAGGCAGCGGTGGGGCTATCGTAGGGTTTGGCGGAGAACCGCAGTTCGTCAAAAGCAGTGTTGGTGAGAGGCTTGGCTTCTATCTTGAATTGGAAACTGCCATCGGCTCGATCGCCAGTGAAAGTCACTCCATCTGCACCCGCAGTAATCGCTTTTGGAGCGGTGGGAGCGTTGAGACGAGTGATCGTAAAATTGCTGGCTGGTACCAGAGTCCCATTATTAAAGATTTGTAGCAAACCAACTTCATTACCTTGATCGCCAACTCCTGGGCTAGTTTTGATACCCAAGGTGCTAAGGTCGATCGTGGCGCTAGTGATATCTTGGTTATCTGCCCATTTCAGCTTCAGCGCCTGAGATTGATTTGTGTTGGGATTATAGTTGATTTCCGCTCTAATTTTAGTGATGTCGGTGAACCAACCATCATAGGACGATGAAACACCAATACCAGGGCTACTGCCATAACTCAACCAGCTTTTAGGATTTTCATTAGTTGGTAAGGTGAGATTGGCGATCGCCTGAGGATTGAGGTAATCAGTTTCCACGCCATCAAAAGCTAACCCAGACAGTTTGATACCTTGATTCTGGGCAGCAGTCGGCCATTTTGTAATGAGGTCATTGACGCTGGTGAAATTAGTGGTTTGACCCAAAGAACCATTCAATGGAGTAGGCATAGCTTCTCTTTTGATAGTAATTAACGATTAGAAGTGACAGAAAACAACCAGAGGCTTAAGCTTTTTTGATAGTTATCGGTCATGCTAAGCAGTGTTTCATCGTCAATTACTGCGATCCGGATAAATGTCAGATAAATTTTTCAGCCATGCAAATAATGGGTTTTCCACATACGTAGGGTAGAGTTTAAATAATTGTCAAGATACGTAAATTTACGTATAATAATTATCAAAATATGTGAACGTGTAGTTGGAGGGCAGTGCTGTTCTCTCTGCACCCTCAAGGTGAATACCCTTGGGTTAAAGTTTTTTGTCATTGCGAGGAACAAAGTATTTGTGAGGTGCGTCAAAGTAAAGATTGTACCCAAAACATATCGAAACTCTCACAGCGACGCACACCGGCGACAATATTTGAGCCAACAAACCCAAAAATTGTTTAGTAGCAATACTTTTAAAAATTGCTATTAAAATATGAGGTACGTTGTTGGGCTTCAGCCCTTCTTGACATAAGTGGTGATATAAGCTGTCAGTCATACCTCATCTTTTGGAGAAAGGCTATAGGTTACTAATCCCTAAAATCCCCTATCTGACACCCCGTGCAAACCAGCGCCGCATCAACTCAACTTGGAAGCAATAACCATCACCAACTTCCTCAATCAACTCCCGTTGCAGAAGCAAACCGACAGCATCAAAATCATCAGTAAACTCTTGCAAAATAGTTTCCCGACTCACGATTCCCCCTTCCCCTTGCGCTGCCAAAAACTGCAAAATTGCTAATCCCGCCGCATCTACTTGATTGTTTTGAATATCGGCAAAGAATAAACGACCAACACTTAAAG
Organism: Microcoleus sp. CAWBG58; assembly: GCF_020883045.1. Classification (NCBI taxonomy): domain Bacteria; kingdom Bacillati; phylum Cyanobacteriota; class Cyanophyceae; order Oscillatoriales; family Microcoleaceae; genus Microcoleus; species Microcoleus sp. CAWBG58. Next base: position 12,004 of record NZ_JAHRFA010000085.1, read on the forward strand.
CCTCTGGGATTGCTGCTTCCACATCCGCTAAAGTTGCCAGTCTGCGGATAGAGGGGATTTGCTCGTTTTTGAGGGCGACAATTTCAGCGCAGAACATTTGTACTAGAAAAGGGTGACAACGGGTGAGTTGCAAGACTCGATCAATGGCTTTCGGTTCGTAACGCAGGGGAAAATCTTGGACGGGTTGCTCAATTAGTTGACGCGCTTCTGGTTCTTTTAGATAGCTGATATGAACGACTTGGACATTGATTAAATAGCTGGCCCAACGCTGAAATTCTTCTATTGTATGACTACCCGCTAGCATTATTTTGAAGCGGGGACGATGTTGAATGAGGTGACGCAACATTCCCAGAACATCTTGCTCGTCGAAACGTCCTTTTCTGATGGCATCATCTAGCGCCTCGAATTCATCTAAAGCAAGCAGGGCAATATTTTCTTGTAGTGCGTCTTCTACTTTATCCAGCCATTCATCAAAGCGGGTGAAAGGGTCATCTTGCAGTGTTTCGCGATCGAGAGATGGGAGAGTTAACGCACTTTGGCGCTTCGCTGAGTTTGTCATACTCCTAGCGATATTGTAGAGCAAACCAGCATAATCACTCGCTGATGAAACTGGGCCTTGTAAATCTACAAACATGGGAATAATGCTGCTGGGTAGCAAGCGTCTCAGGTTATGGAGTAAGGAAGTTTTGCCCATTCGTCGCTGACCGTAGAGTAGCAAAGGAGGGCGGCGACGGTCTAGAATTAATTGCTCGATGCGCGTGCCGATATCAGTACGTCCGGCGAAGATTTCTTGCTGTTCTGTAAGGGGTACGCCGAGGATATAAGGGTTGTCGATTTCTTGTCGAAGTTCGACTGCTTCTGCTAGTTCTCGTATATGGTTGGTGACTATTTCAGACCAATTGGTAGCAATAGGGCGAAAACGAACAGAATATTTATCGCTACTGCGGGTGAGTTCTCGTATTAAACTGTTTAATTTTTCTGCTACAGCACTGAGGGCGAAACGCTGGTTGTAAGCGCTTCCCTGGTTGATGGCTGCATCTACGTCTTGGCTGATATGACTGAAGCTACTGAGTAAGGTGCTGGCTTGACTGTTTAGTTCGCCGATCGATATACTGTGGTGAGCGTTACTTATGGCTGTTACGTCTGCACAGATTTCTAGCCTTTGTACATCCTGTTTAATCTTTGTTTGCCGATCGGACGATCGCCTATAGCTAGTATATCCAAAAAATATAAGTAAAAATGCACAAATAAGTGCCAATACATAAAACATTAAAATATGAGCTAGCAATAAATTAATGCAGCTCGCTAAAATTGCTGTGTTAGATTTGCTTTAGGGGAAAAAGAGAATAGAGTGCCCAGTACCTTTAGACTCTGGACACCCACGCTCCCCCTGAACATTACCGTTAAGCTACCGTTCAGAAGCTTTGATTAAACTTTTGAACAAATTGGAGAGCTCAATGGCTAATTTTTATCGACCACTGTTAATTGTTGCAGTGGTGACTTGCGCCATCTTGAATGACGTACCTTTTAATGATCCAGTCGTGTTTCCCGTTATCATCCAATTACTTATGCCTATGGAGGATAGGAGCAAGGGCAAGGATGAGGACAAGCATGAATAGCAACAGTGTGAATCGTTGAACTACTTTTTGTAATCAAGACCAGCTAAGTAAGTTGTCACCTTACTTGGCTTTTTTGTTTTAAACGACCAGATCACTTTAAATGAATACAGTCTGTTTATGTCAACTGTTTACATCAATACATATCTGTATCATACATTTAGACGTGATTGAGTTTAAGGTTGAGATAAGTTGACTTATGGATGACTTATAGATGACTTGCGGGTGAGTTATAGTGATAAATTAAATTCTTGCATAAATTAGCTGGCGCAAGACCGATTGCCAGCCACCTACAGGCAAGATATAGCGGTTATCAGAAAGATGAGGTATGTTGTTGGGCTTCAGCCCTCTTAGTTTAAGCGATTATGTAAGCTGTCAGTCATACCTCACTTTTTTGAGAAAGGCTATAGCGTTTAAGACTCAACATTATGTAACTTAAATGTGCTATGGCTTAGCTCATTTTCAGCACCGTCTAGTGCCAAAATGTTGATTAAATGATTCAGCTTTAGAGGCAAATTAGTTTTCATGGGATTTACCTTTTAAAAATGAGTGAAGGGTTTTACTTGTTCTAACCCTGTTTCGCGCCAATTATCCTCAGTTTCGCCCTCTTCCAGACTAAATAATCGTTCTCGACAAAGGATTTGCAGCAGCAGAGGCCAGCATTCACTTTGATTCAAAATCCACTCGACATCCTCATCAGCAAAAGGTATGGGCGAACTGCCTATCAACTCCCGCGCCTCAGCTTCCGTCATAGCTCCCAGAGTTGTAGTATATCCAAAAATATTGAAAAAAGGCGAACTATGCCCGGTGCTAGTCGCTAATTCAATCGGTGATTCAGGAGAAGCTAAAACAAACCCTAGATTCCCATTTGTTTGGTTGGTTGTCAAAGAGCGCAAACTTTCCCAAAATCCATCATCTAATTCGGGACAGCGTTGTAAACCGACACCAATTTCATCTAGTAAGATGACTGTGGGCTGATGTAAATTATAACTAACCACATCCATAAATCTATCCAAGTCGCAAGGATTAGGCACTGGCATTTTCAGGGATTCTAAAATATATCGTAGTAGCCCTTCCCGATTCTGAAGTCGCGAATCTTGAAAATCTACGAATATCCAGCGATAGTTTTCTGGATTGGGCAACCAATCAGATTTTTGATTGGGACGTAACTTTTCTATTGGGGTGGTGCTAATGTTTTTTAAGTATTGTAGCAGAGAAGTTTTGCCACTGCGCTTTTTGCCGATAATGGCGGCATTTTGCAGGGGCAGTCGTTTGATCAAATGGAATAGGCGTTTGAGTTCCTTCTCGCGCCCAAAGAAGCAACGCGGATTGGTAATGGGATTGCCGGTGATGAAGGGGGAAGTTTCCTCACAGGTTTGTTGTGGATTAGGCTGAGGTGACTGGGTGTCTGTTACTTCTATATCTGCAATGGTTTGCCAATCTAAGCGCAATTTTTCACTAATTTCAACAAAATTTATAAAATCAACAGGATCTCCCCTCAAAAAGCTCTTGACAGTGGATAGGGATAATCCCAAGTAGGAAGCTAAAGACTGCTGACTCGAAAAGCGGTTGCGCCTTACAGCAATTTTTACTTGTTCGATGCACCCTGGAGAAACTCTGAGCGATCGCCCCATAATTATTATCAGGAAATAATATTTATTCGATCGTTAATCTGCAATATGCTTGTAGATTTCCAGGAAGATAAATATCTAATAATCATTTAAATATTAACCAACAATTGTCCTGTGATAATTATAGCACAATCGATCGCACTCCTGAACAAGAAATTTTGCATCAAGCTCATTCCTATTCTCTGGCAATACGTGGATTCATCATTACCAGTGTTTTGCTCTATCTTGTAGGTATCGGTTCCTTTGTTGCTGGCCAAGTTCCAGAAGGAACAATTAACACCGCCAGCGAGTTAACACTCAAGATCCTGTTTGTGCTCGTCAAGCTCGATCGACAAAACACCGATCGCCAAAATCGCCCATCCCAACAATTCACAAACCAAGACTAACCACAGTATAACCGCTGGCGCGATCGCACTCTCAGGCAAAATCCAGCCAGGGCGATCGTCCGCCAGCTTATACTATCCGTCATTGACCGGACACGATTGATTAAAATGTGTCGCACTATTGATTAGATTCCGAGCGATTCTGGCGCTTATTCTGGATAAACTGTTCCAAATCTGCGATCGCATCTTCAAAATCCGACAAATTAATTTTCTTAGCTTTAGCCTTCTTCGGCCGACTCGCAGACTCACTAGCAGGCTTAGGTTGAGGCGACGGAGACTGAGGCTTTGCCGCATCAGGGTTGGAAGCTTCTATATAATCAAACAATTCATCCAGGGACTGAAAAAAAGCTTGAGCCGAGGCCCGGCGTGAATCTTTCAGGTCATCGTCTTCCATCATAAGCCACTCCATAGACTTCAAAACTTGCCGATAAACTCTGCCCGCCGGCACGTGCAGATATTAGACATCAAAACCTCAATCAACTAAAACCCTTGAGAAATTTGGCTTTTATCCGAGGCCCGATCCCCCTCGCATCCCCCTTAAGAAGGGGGACTTTGAGCGCCTCTTGTTCCCCCCGACTATCCGGGGGAGTAGGGGGCAAGCTAAGGGGGGGGATCAGACTTAAGAAGTAGGCGTTGACTTTGACCACTTCCGGTTCCCCCCTTCTTAAGGGGGAGTAGGGGGCAAGCTTTAAGAAGTAGGGGTTAACTTTGACCACCTCTTGTCCCCCCCTTCACAAGGGGGGTTAGGGGGGATCCAGGCTATAGCATCAAACACTACACCGGCACTGCATTTGACTTGATTGTTGACACGAATGGGCATTGTCAGCCATCAATCTGTACTTAACTTTACACCCGCCGACAGGGTGATTTGAGACTTGGCGCACACCCAGCTCAACATAATCGACCCTAAAAAAATCTCAGTTACTGTCTAATTAACCCTAGTCTAGTCGAGAATAAGGACACAGGACTTATGCAACTATTGCCACTGTTCAAGGGTTGCGATCGCAACGCACCACCTCGAAAGGACGGACAGACGGTGTTTTTTGCTTGAGTCCTAAGATTTCAAAGGCATTAGGAGATTTTAAGGTGACTCAAGGATTTGATTACGATTTAGCAATTATCGGCGCCGGCGTGGGCGGGCACGGGGCCGCTATACACGCGGTTAGCTGCGGGCTGAAAGTGGCAATTATCGAAGCAGGCGACATGGGCGGGACTTGTGTCAACCGCGGCTGCATTCCCTCAAAGGCGCTGCTGGCGGCTTCGGGGCGGGTGCGGGATATGCGGAATGCCCACCACCTCAAGACTTTGGGAATTCAGTTGGGAAGTGTGGATTTCGATCGCGGGGCGATCGCCAATCACGCTAACACTATTGTTAGCAAACTTCGCGGCGACTTGACAAACAGCCTCAAACGTTTGAACGTCGATGTCATCCAAGGTTGGGGCAAAATTGCGGCTGCTCAAAAAATTGCGATCGAAACCGATAAAGGCGAGAAAACTATTACCGCCAAGGATATTATTCTGGCTCCCGGTTCAATTCCCTTCGTCCCTCCGGGGATAGAAATTGACGGCAAAACAGTATTTACTAGCGATGATGCTGTCAGATTGGAATCGCTACCGAAGTGGATCGCAATTATTGGCAGCGGTTATATTGGTTTGGAGTTTTCGGATATTTACACAGCCCTCGGCTGCGAAATTACGATGATTGAAGCTCTAGATCAATTGATGCCGACTTTTGACCCGGATATTGCTAAGTTAGCAGAACGAGTGTTAATTGCACCGCGCGATATTGAAACAAAAGTTGGTTTGTTAGCCAAGAAAATTATCCCTGGTTCCCCAGTAATTATTGAATTAGCTGATTTCAAAACTAAGGAAGTTGTCGAGATTTTGGAAGTTGACGCTTGTTTGGTAGCAACTGGCCGAGTTCCCGTCAGCAAGAATATGGGATTAGAAACCGTTGGCGTCGAAACGATGCGCGGCTATATTCCAGTTAACGATAAGATGCAGGTTTTGGCGGCGGGAGAACCGATCGCGAATTTGTGGGCGATCGGCGATGTTAATGGCAAAATGATGTTAGCCCACGCTGCATCTGCCCAAGGAATTGCCGCCGTTGAAAATATTTGCGGCCGCACTCGCGAAGTAGACTATTTGAGTATCCCAGCGGCAGCTTTTACTCACCCAGAAATTAGCTATGTGGGAATGAATGAACCTGCGGCGAAGGAGTTAGGAAAAACCGAAGGGTTTGAGGTCGCTTCTGTCAAGAGTTATTTTAAGGGAAATTCTAAAGCTATTGCGGAGGGTGAAACCGACGGTATGGCTAAGGTGATTTACCGGAAAGATACTGGGGAATTGTTGGGCGTGCACATTTTCGGTTTGCACGCTTCGGATTTGATTCAGGAGGCGGCAAATGCGATCGCCCAGCGCGATTCAGTGAACTCTTTAGCATTCCGAGTGCACACTCACCCGACGCTTTCGGAAGTGTTGGATGAGGCGTTTAAACGGGCGGCTGGGGCGGCGGGCGGTCATTAATTTGTAGGGGCGGAGTTCTTGTTTGACAGAACTTATGCACTGCGCCCAAAGAAACCGGGTTTTTTACCTAATCTGCGGGTTAGAAGCAAAAATTTTCGTAAAAAACCCGGTTTCTGGCCCCCATGGGTATTCTGTTTTAGGGCGGTGGTAGAATGCCGATCGCATTTTGGGCTAATTCGAGAAATTGCTCGCCACAGTTAATTTGCTCCGCAGCTTGCTCGACAGTTACAGTATCAAGTCCGCCGTAATCCCCACTATTTCGCAAATCTTGAGCATCGATTAAGAATCGATGAAACTCAGCAGGAACTCTTCCTGTACGGGCAAATTCTCGGCCGAAAGCTCCAATCACTGCGGCATGACTCGAAAATGACATTCCTTCCCCATCTAAAAATGCCTCAGCAATGTAAAACATGGCATAATAAGCGCGGGATGCTGCATAGTCTGGGAAACCATTATTTAGTAATAGCCTTGCCGCCGATAGACTTTGACGAGCTTTCAGAAGTAAATCTAATTGTTCTGGTTTCATAAAGCGATTCCCTCTTTACGAATATTCCTCAATAAAGGGCCGTTGTAGTGTGTAAATCGCTGTTCATCCATAAACAGACAGCTAATTACTTCATCATTTTGGAGTGACAAATCGGCTCGAATGTGACTGGTTCTTTTAATTTCTTCACCAGGATTGACTTGTCCTTTGAGAACGACTAAAATATCTATATCCGAGTCTGGGCGTGCGTCGCCTCGCGCTTGGGAACCGTAAAGTACCATTGTGACAAGGCGGCTGTCGTATAGTTGCTCGAAGTGCGATCGAAGTTGGGTTAGGATGTTCTTAAGTTTATCGTTAACGCTCATATTTGTTGTAAATGATTGGAGGTCGATATATCCTCTGTGCTAAAATTGCTGTATAGGAACATGATTAAGCATAGACCAGGTGCGAGGTGATTTCAAGTCAAGATTGGACATTCCCAGAAGCAGCTAGCCAGAAAATACCCGAATCCTGGGGCGATGCACAGCCAAACAAAAAGAAGCCAGGTTGGCGGTGGCGATATCCAGCAAATCAGGGAAATGGCGTGAGGATTGACAGAGGGGATGCAGATAGCAGTTTTCCTTCTCAGCGGGTAGACCACGTTATTCTTAGAAAAGACGGTCAAGTTATCGGTAAAAATGGTCAACCCATCCCAGGTAGTATCAAAAATAATCCGACAGAAGCTCACATCCCTTTAAATGAATGGTTGGAATGGCAAACTTGGTACGCACCTTAATACAGGAGTAAATTGTATGGTAAAGTATCCGAAAATGAGAGAGGAGTTGTTAGAAACTCTCCGCAGTTTGGCAGATAGAGAATATCAAGATCAAGTTTGGGTAAAAAGAGATTATCCGCTAGGAATTAAGTACGACTGTTTTGATGAGGCGGTTCATTTTCTTTACGACGATACAGTGTTGGCAGAAAACCCTGATGCGGCGATCGGAGTAATTATTGAAGATGAAAAAGAAGCTCGTTTGATATCAGCAGTTTGTCAAGCTATAGACTTAGTTCTTGAGGTGTTGGGGACAGAAGCTTCGGATGAGGAGTATATTAAATCTTCTGAGTGGACGGCAGTAGTTGAGGCTGCATTGCAAGCTTTGCAGGCGATGGAAATTCGATCGCAAGAAGCGGTTAAGGTTTAACTGAGAGTGCGATCGCACTTTAGGCAGAATGCTGTAAATCTGGCTGAATTTTGGCAACAAGAAAAGGAGATTCGATATCAATCAGCCAGTTTTCATCAATAACTTTGAGATTGGCATCTAAGATCAGAGTCAGTTCGCCAATTTCATCATCGCCATCATCGCTAACCAGGTTGTTATCGCCATTAGATAAATCGGCTTTGAGTAAAAATTTAAGTTTAATCCAGTGAGAAGTGGGGTGGTTGTTGATGATATTTGTGCCGATCGATCGGGCGATTAACTCAGCACAGATAGGATGAATGAAAGCTATTTCTTCATAAAACTTATTGCTATCCCAATAACCGCGTATTTTGTAATTGCAGGATTCTAGATGTTGGGGTGCGAGGAGACTTATATGAATAGGTTCTAAGATTTTAGCAAGTTCATCCCAATTATTGGATAGAGATTCCATTGGGTTGTGCGCGATCGGGATTCTTTGATTATACCAAAGAGCAATCGCACTTCAATCCCTTTTAGCTCTTTTCAGCATTTCGTTTTCCAGAAATTCTCTGATTGTGAGGCTGGGACGACCAGGTTGCATGACTTGCTTATAATTTAATCTCTCTTGCCTTTCGGCTTTATTGATGGAATCATTTTCTGTCCACAATGGTTCTGGCTGTAAGTCGGGAATCTTATCAAACTGCCTTAAAACTGATTCGTTACCTGTAAATGTATAAATCAGTTGAGCTATCACTTTGCAGCAACTTTCAGGATAAAGAAATACCTGTCTTTCGCTAAAACGAATTACATACCAGTCATGCTGTTGAAAAAAGTAGTTACGGTTATCGTCTTGACCTATACAATGAGTTGGTCTCAACGGAGAATTGTTAGGATATTGGCGTGGGGTGTATGGTTCATCTATTTCAATATCTATTGAAAACCAGTTGTTTTCAGGCTCAACATAGGCAAAATCTGGTGTGTAATACACTACCCTTTTTAAGATGAATACTTTGTCATCACCAAAATAGTTTCTGAGCAGGTTAGGAAATCGACAATTATCAGGGTATTCTGTGAATCCTCTTCTGTCTTCTGCTGGTTCTATGTCAAAATTTTGGGGGTTAAGTGATGAAAATTCTTTTTTGCAAGATTCCATCCTCCAATCACTGACTTTTTGGGGAGTTCGTAAGTTTTCAACTTCCTGTTGGTAGATTCTTTCTAAGTTTTGCTTTTGACGTTCCCCTTCAGCAAGCAACTCCTTATGTTTAATTTCCTCTTGATGTATGGATTGTTCCCAGTCTTTAATAATTTTAGGATAACTCTTTCGTTTTTCCTGGTAAGCTGCTAGTTCTTCCCGATATTGGCTAAGTCTGATAGGATAGCTTTTAACCTGGGTATAACCAAACCAAAACACTCCTAATGTTAACATTATAAAAAAAGTCCATCCGGCTCCCATGCTATTACTAGCACTACCAACTAAGGCACTGATTATAGATACTGCTAGTTCAGAAAGAAATAATGGAATTAATTTTATCCTGACAGGAGGTGATTCAATAAAAACTTCTGGTTCTTCTGGCTTAGGTAGTAGTTGAAGTATTGGCGGAGGAGAAACTTTAGGTGGTTCTGGTACTGGAGGTAAGCTTGCCAAAGCTTTCTCAATAGAAAGTGGATACAAAATCACTGGGTAAGTATTCATAAATATTAGAAATTTAACTAAACTAAAGCGATAGCCATCATCTGAACAAAGATTATTTTTGTTGAAATAATCTATATACCAGTCGAATCAGGTAGGCTAATATCGAGGATAAGCCAGCTTTTAAGGACATATAAAAATTCAATTTGACAATCCTATAGGTGTTGCTTATTGTTTTTTAACAGCAGCGGCTATAACACCTCCTACTATTCCTATTCCCATCAAGAATAACCCGCCATTTTGACGTTCTTGATTATTATTAGATGTCATGTACTGAGTCATACCCTTGCCACCAATTCGATTCCAGCCAGCTTTCGATGGCTCGACGTTACCAAACAACACCATACCAATCGTTACTGGTAGGTAAAGCCCCAAAATTAATAGCCTTACTTTCATATTATTTATATTGAAATAAACTTAATGAGTGCCTCATATAAATATTATTTTTTCGTAATTCTTCCGTTTTGTACAGTCGGTAAAAGTCGGAACAAGTAGGGAATTTTAATTTCCTTTTAGCTTATTAAGTCGGATAAAGCCGGATAAAGTAGGTCAGACCAGAAAAAGTCGGATAAAGTAGGACATAATAGGTAAAACTCCTATACCACCGACCTATGGACGTTCAAGAAATATTAAAAATTGCAGACGACCTAGTTTTTGTCAATACGGGAAAACATTTAGACAATTTGCAAGAGGTGATACTGCGGGGAACTTTACAAGGTCAGAAATACTCAAAAATAGCAGATGAATCTCACTGTAGTGAAGGTCACATTAAAGATATTGCCTCTGAACTATGGAAGCTACTATCAGAAGTATTAGGCGAAGAAGTCAATAAATCAAATTTTAGAGTCACGTTCGAGCGATTAAAATTCTCAAATCTCTGTAACTTCAATAATAAAGATTGTGTACACATTGGTAACGTCAACTTCTGTGAAAATAGTTCACATTCCCCAAAAGTCTCATCACCAATTGAGGAAGAAGTTCTAAACAAAGACAACACTGAACCCAAAGTGCGTCAATTCTTAGCTGAAATGCCTATGTCTAGCATTTTCTACGATCGCACTACCTCTCTCGCCACCCTCAAACAGTGGATTCTGCACGAAAACACCCGCCTCATCGCCATACACGGCATAGTCGGCATTGGCAAAACCGCACTCGCCGCAAAACTTGTCGAACAAATCAAACATGAATTTGATTTCGTCATCTGGCGAAGTCTCGCCACATCTCCACCCCTGCCAATACTTCAAAAAAATATAATTCAATTCTTCTGTAGGGGCGGTGCCCCCGTGCCCGCCCCCTCCCCCGAAGAAGGGGCAACCACAGGGGGATTTCCCCTGCTGGACTATTTGCAAAAATACCGCTGTCTGCTAATACTCGATGACGTACAAATGGTAAATAGCAGCGGACAACTCGCTGGTAATTACCAACTTGGATATGAAGATTACGGCACACTATTCAGACAGGTAGGAGAATTATCTCACAAAAGTTGCTTAATCCTGATAGGTTCGGAAAAACCCAGAGAAATCGCCGCATTAGAAGGTAACAACCAGCCAATTCGCTCGTTACAACTCAATGGTTTAGGTGCAGAAGCGGGGGAAATCCTCAAAGAAAAAGGTTTAACTGAAGATGCAAAATGGTCAGAACTAATTGAACAATACAGAGGCAATCCCTTGTGGTTAAAAATAGTTGCTACAATGATTCAAGATTTGTTTAACGGTAGCCTCTCGGAATTTTTGTCTGAGGATACACTATTTTTAGGCGATCTAGAATCTTTATTGCATCAGCCATTTAATCGCTTATCCGAGTCCGAAAAACAGGTGATGTCATGGCTGGCGAGTGAAACCGCGCCAGTTTCACTCGCAAAAGTGCCAGAGAATATCCAATTATCTCGATCGCAATTTTTGAAAGTGATGCAATCCTTGGGACGGCGTTCGTTAGTTGAAAAAATCCCGGAGGGCGATCGCACATTCTTCACCCTTGGGCCAGTCCTAAAAGAGTATGTCAAAACTAACTATTCCCGCCCAATCTGTGAGCAATAAAAATTATATAGCAGATCCAGCTAAGGACACGGCAATACTGTTTCCCTACATTGAATTATCTGGAATTTGGAAATGTGCGATCGACCTTTGTTTGTTGTGGTCAGAAACCCCGTTTTTTCCGAGAATATCGTTACACCGCCTAAAAACTACGAAAAACCCGGTTTATGAAGGTTTATGCCGTAGTCACGGACGCGCGGGTGGCCAGAAACCGGGTTTTTTCGAGAATCTTTCGTTAAAGTCGGTGATTTAGCAAAAAACCCGGTTTCTTAGATTTTGGGTTTTGACCGATCGCCCTTAAATTTGATAATATTAGGTATCTGCACAACATCTGAACGATCGCAAAATGTTTGACTCTGACAAGTACAGCAGCTTGCTATCTCAATATCAACCGCGAATCATCAAAAATGAAGATGAAAACGAGATATTTTTGGAAATTGTTGAAAGCTTGCTGTCTCGGGAAAATCCAACTCCCGAAGAAGATACTCTCCTCGAACTATTAGTCAAATTAATTGAAGATTTTGAACAAAAAATTTATCAAATAAATGCTTCAACTCCCCACTCAAGACTTCTTCATTTGATGGATGCTAGAAATTTAGAAGCCGCAGATTTAGTGGGAATTATGGATACAATTGAGATAGTAACTCAAATCATTAATAACCAGCTAGAAATTACCAAAAAACAAGCTGAGGCTTTGGGAAAGTTTTTTCAGGTCAATCCGAGTTTGTTTCTGTTCAATTAATCGTAATAGAGACTTCTATTATATAATAGGTTGAAACTTGTGGCGATCGCGGTAAGGTATAAATCCCCAGCGTAAAAACCTCGCTGTCAACTGTCAACTGTCAACTGTCAACTGTTTATCCCCCCTACTATGCTCCAAATCCGTCGCCGTCCGCCCAGCACCTCAGTCTCCGTACTCTACCTCAGCTACGAAATCGCCGTACCAGACTCCAAGCCCCGGCACATCCTCGAAGAAATTGTCTGGCAAAAAGAAGCGGAAGTTGCCCAAAAGCGCGATCGCACGCCCTTAGCCGAACTTCACAAAAGACTCCCCTTTGCACCCCCGATCCGCGACTTCCTCGGCGCACTCAAAAACGGTAAAACCACACCAGCAATCATCGCCGAAGTTAAAAAAGCTTCCCCCAGCAAAGGCGTAATTCGCGAAGATTTCGATCCAGTTGCGATCGCCAAATCCTACCAAGAAAACGGCGCTAGCTGCATCTCCGTACTCACTGATGAAAAGTTCTTTCAAGGCAGTTTCGACAACCTCTCTAAAATCCGTGCCGCCGTCGATTTGCCCCTACTTTGCAAAGAATTTATTATCTATCCTTACCAAATCTATCTCGCCCGGATTAGCGGCGCCGATGCTGTATTGTTAATCGCAGCTATCTTATCTGATAAAGACTTACAATACTTTGTGAAAATTGTCAAGACTTTGGGCATGACGGCCTTAATAGAAGTTCACACTCTCGAAGAACTCGATCGAGTATTAACCCTAGAAGGAGTCAACCTAATCGGCATCAACAACCGCAACCTAGAAGACTTTTCCGTCAGTCTAGAAACCACCAGCCAACTATTAGCCGCGCGCCAAACCGAAATTCAAGCAAAAAGCATCCTCACTGTCAGCGAGTCAGGAATCCATACAGCCGACGACCTCAGCCAAGTCGCCAGCGCCGGAGTCCAAGCCGTCCTCATCGGCGAATCCCTAGTCAAGCAGCCAGATCCGGGTGTGGCTTTAGCCGCCCTTGTCGAGGCGCACCCGCACATCACCAAAGGCGAGACTGCTTGACAAACACCCCCGAATTCTGATAAAAAATGATTGAGTAGGTAAATAATCAGAAATTCGAGCCTGCATCGACTCAAGCGCCTAACTGAAAAAAAAAATAGCACTCAAAGGCATATTGCGTAGAAATATTTTGCCAGAAAGCAATTAAATCTATTCGCTCTCGCCAGTCGATCGCAAAATTTAGCGTTACCAACGCACCCAGCCCCGAATATTCGATCGGCAAAGCAGGGGTTTTTGTAAGGTTAGAAAACAAATAAGAAGTCGGGCATCTAATGTTCACCTGTGATGCCCCATGCACTTGCAATGGGGTATCGGTTCGCTGAGGTATGTTAGCTTTCATGGAGCCAATTCCCCTTCCTTCGTACATTCATTATGAATTGTTACTTCAATTGTTAGAACGCAAAACGATGTTTGCTGTCAGTCCACAATCGCCCCAACAGCAACAAGTTCACCAACTTATTATTACCCTGCGTAAAGCCCTTGCCATTCAAAAGCAATTAGAACAAAGCTGCGAGCGATCGAACTTGGCAGTAGAATACCGTTGGTCTTTAAATGAAACTAACCATACTGGCATTAAAAGTTAAAAAACTTAGAGTACCAACCGATCGTATTTGATTTATTCTGTAGAACTCCCATCGAAAAAGTTAGGACGACATAATGGACAACAAGTTAATGCTGATGATTCCCGGCCCGACACCGGTGCCGGAAGCGGCTTTGCTAGCAATGGCAAAACACCCGATGGGCCACCGCAGCAAGGAATTTGACGCGATTTTTGCTGAATGTACCGAAAATCTCAAATGGCTGCACCAAACCAGCGGCGACGTACTGAGTTTGACGGTTTCCGGTACCGGCGCGATGGAAGCTGGGATAATTAATTTCTTGAGTGCGGGCGATCGAGTTTTAGTCGGATGCAACGGCAAATTTGGCGAACGCTGGGCTGAAGTCGCACAAGCTTACGGTTTAAATGCCGAAATCGTCAAAGCTGAATGGGGCCAACCTTTAAACCCCGAAGACTTCCGCGAAAAACTCGAAGCAGATACCGAGAAGCAAATCAAAGCAGTCATCGTCACTCACTCAGAAACCTCTACCGGTGTCCTGAATGACCTCGAAACCATCAACCGCCACGTGAAAGCCCACGGCGAAGCTTTAATTATGGTTGATGCTGTCACCAGTTTAGGTGCTGTCAGCGTGCCAATGGAAGCTTGGGGGCTAGATGTGATTGCTTCTGGTTCTCAGAAAGCTTACATGATTCCCCCGGGTTTGGGTTTTGTAGCCGTTAGTCCTAAGGCTTGGAAAGCTTACAAAACTGCCACACTGCCCCGCTATTATTTAGATTTGGGTAAATATAGCAAAGACGCTGCCAAGAATACGACTCCTTTTACTCCGCCAGTCAATATGTTTTTTGCCCTGCAAGCATCGTTGCAGATGATGAAAGGCGAAGGATTGGAAAACGTTTTCGCCAGACACAAGCGCTTGATGACAACTACTCGCGCCGCTGTAAAAGCTTTGGGTTTGCCATTATTTGCTGCTGATGATGCCGCCAGTCCTGCCATTACCGCAGTTATGCCACCCGCGTCTGTAGATGCTCAAAAAGTACGAACTTTGATGAGAAAGAAGTTTGATATTGCTCTCGCCGACGGACAAGACCATTTGAAAGGTAAAATCTTCCGTATCGGTCATTTGGGCTTTGTGTGCGATCGCGATATTCTAGCAGCTATTTCCGCTTTGGAAGTCGTGTTGCAAGAATTGGGTCATGAAGGCTGCCTTCCTGGTGCCGGTATCGCCGCTGCTGCGAAAGAGTTAGCTGGATCTTAATCTCAGTTATTAAAGGATTTTGGATTTTGGGTTTTATCTCAAATCTAAAATCCTTTTAATATGCTTGGGACAACCAATCAAAGATTTTATCCAATTGTTCCAGAGTGACTAAACCGTACTGCCACAGAACCATCGGCAAGGAATTAGGGTCTCGATCTCGCTGCCGTTTTTCGTCACCGCCAACCCGTTCGGCGACAGCGATGGACGCGGGAGAGATTGCCAAATCTTCTTGTAAAAATCGAATTAATCTAGTGTATGTAGCGGGTGCCATGTGATTTTGTCTCCATGTATAGGACACCATTTTCTGATGCGAACCTGATGTTTTTAATTAGTAATAAGCCAGTTTTAAATCTGTCTCTTGACCGTCGATAGCTGTTAAAACAGTATTAGCGGTTGTGGAAAATCCCAACTTGACTGTTGAGTGCGACTCTAAAGCCAACCTTTCCCAAGAAGTGAAAGGTTTTGCACTTTTGCTGCTGTCTGCCCGATCGCCTGTTGAGCGCGATCGAACTTAAACTGAATACCTCGGTATTGTGCAACGCGAATCTGAAGAAATTCTGCTACCTAAACTAATTGCACTGTTGTTCAGAGTTTAACTTCATCTGCGAAAGTGCAGAATCCGCAAATCTACTTGGGCAATATTTGTCAGATATGTCGATCGCAGCCGACCTTGCTACCTTAAGTTAACTTTGCCACTTAATTTAGCTTGTAGCATCTTACTTCCGACAGGTTTAGTAGATTCAGGTTTAGCGCCAGAAGTTCCAGAGAATTTCTTTTCGTGCCAGGAATCCGATCGGCTGAGCATCGTCTCTCAGGATTGGTAACGAGTCGCTGACTCCTCTCATACCTGCAACCAACAATCTACAGCTTCTGCAAACAAGCTCAAGCCCAGACGAACTGAGATTGACATCGTAGCAAATCTTTTGGTATTCGTGCTGTATCTTACATTAATACTTTAACAGATATTATCAAGTTTTGTAAAGTTTATTAATTTTTTGAGGTTTTCTCGAAGCCGAACTCAGCCGGAAGTGAACAGGGGAGAGGGGTTCAACAGTTGACAGTTGACAGTTGACAGTTGACAGTTGGGGGAGAGGGGGAGATTGGAGAAGATTAGGGGAGATTGGGGGAGATTGGGGGAGATTGGGA
>NZ_JAHRFA010000086.1:0-27367 GCF_020883045.1 Microcoleus sp. CAWBG58
ATCCCTAACTGGGTGATGCGATAATTGCACAGATTTCTGGGTGTTTTTACTCACTATTATCTCGGATAATTCACTTTTACCCCCTCAAGCAGTGTATGTGCCAGTTGGGGGTGCGGAATGTGGGTTGTATACCCTTAATCGGGCTGCAAAGACGCCCACGTCATAGTGTACTCGCTTGATCGCGCGTGAGTATGTCACTGAATTTGAATCTATAAGACAAGTTAAAGAAGCGAGTGTAATTTTGGGGATCGGCTTTAGTATCAACGTGAGAAGCCAGCAGAATCGATTTCAACCGCCACGCCAGCCAGCGATTGAAATCGCGCTTACACAAACGATGTCCGCCTCCGCGGACTGTCCAAGCCAGCCAGCGATTAAATCGCGCCTACATAAACTATGTCCGCCTCTGGGCGGACTGGGAAATTTGAATTTCAACCTGCGGAGGCAGGTTTTGTCTGTGTAGAAGCGGTTTCAACCGCCCTGTCTGTGTCTGTGTCTAGAGTATAAGGAGAGTCCATGAAATTAGCGATCGCCAAAGAAGTCGAAGCAGGGGAACGCCGGGTAGCCTTAGTACCCGACGTTGTAGCCCGATTAGTCAAACAAGGCGTCGAAGTTTGGGTTGAGGCGGGTGCCGGTGCAAAATCCTTTTTCTCGGATCTTGCTTACGAAGAAGCCGGAGCTCGTGTTATCGCCGATACCGCTACGCTGTGGGGCGAAGCCGATGTCGTCGTCAAAATTGGGGAGCTCAAAGAATCAGAAGTTCACCAACTTCGCGAAGGAGGAGTTTTCATCGGATTTTTGAATCCTTTGGGAAATCCGGCGTTAGTACAGCGGTTGGCCGATCGCAAAATAACCGCATTCAGCATGGAAATGATCCCGCGTACCAGCCGCGCCCAAAGCATGGACGCGCTGTCATCCCAGGCCAACGTTGCGGGTTACAAAGCGGTACTGATCGCAGCCTGTGCATTACCGAAATATTTCCCGATGTTGACAACGGCGGCGGGTACAATTCGCCCCGCGAAAATATTGGTGATGGGCGTGGGCGTTGCGGGCTTACAGGCGATCGCGACAGCGCGCCGTTTGGGCGCAGTCGTCGAAGCTTTCGACATCCGCCCGGAAACTAAAGAACAAGTGCAAAGCTTGGGTGCTAAATTCGTTGATGTCGAACTCAAAGAAGAAACAGTCGCCGCCGGTGGTTACGCAAAAGAATTATCAGAAGCAGCCAAAGAATACACCCGTCAAGTGCTCACTCAACACGTCAGCGCTTCCGATGCAGTGATTACAACTGCTCAAGTTCCCGGCAGAAAAGCACCTATTTTAGTTACTAGAGAAATGGTTTCTCAAATGAAGCCCGGATCGGTAATTGTTGACCTCGCGGCGGAACAAGGTGGTAACTGCGAATGTTCTGAAGCTGGGAAAGATGTTGAATGGAACGGAGTTAATGTCATCGGCCCGATTAATTTACCTTCGTCGATGCCAGTACACGCTAGCGAAACTTACTCCAAAAATATCTCGGCTTTGGTTCAGTTGATGTTGAAAGATAAGGAACTAAATTTAAATTTTGAAGATGATATCATTGCTGGTTCTTGTGTGACCCGCGATGGCGAGATTAGCAACCAGCGAGTTCGCGACGCTTTGACGGCTGAGGCTTCAGCAGTCAGTTAGATAATGATGGTTCGTAGTAAGGACTTCAGTCCTCAAAGGTTCGTAGTAAGGACTTTAGTCCTCAAGGTTCGTAGTAAGGACTTCAGTCCTCAAGGTTCGTAGTAAGGACTTCAGTCCTATCAGGTTCTTAGTAAGGACTTCAGTCCTATCAGGTTCGTATTAAAGACTTTAGTCTTTACAATCTGAATAAAGAAGGACTAAAGTCCTCACTACGAACCTATAGTAACGACTTTAGTCTGAAAAATTCGTATTAAAGACTTTAGTCTTTACAATCTGAATAAATAAGGACTAAAGTCCTCACTACGAACCTAATTACCAATTACCAATTACCAATTGTTATGGCAGAAGGATTGATTGCAGGTTTAGTGGTGTTTACCCTAGCATCGTTTGTGGGATTTGAAGTTATTAACAAAGTCCCACCGACGCTACATACACCTTTGATGTCGGGTTCCAATGCGATTTCGGGAATTGCAGTTTTAGGTGCAATTCTGATTTCAGGACAAGGTAATGTGACTGTTACTTCTATTTTAGGGACGATCGCGATCGCCCTGGCCACTATCAACGTAGTCGGCGGTTTCTTAGTCACCGATCGAATGCTGCAAATGTTCAAGAAAAAAGAGGTTAAAGCGTGAGCGATTTTCTGCCAAGTGGCATTCAACTAGGTTATTTAGTTGCCGCATCTTTGTTTATTATCGGTTTGAAACAGTTGGGATCGCCCGCAACTGCGCGTCAAGGAAATGTGTTAGCTGCGATCGGGATGTTAATTGCGATCGTTGGTACGTTACTGGAAAAGCAAGTAGTCAGCTACGAATTGATTGCAGTCGGAATTATCGTCGGTTCCATTTTGGGAACAATTATGGCGAAAACCGTCGCAATGACGGATATGCCGCAGATGGTGGGTTTGCTTAACGGTTTCGGGGGTGCGGCTTCTGCACTCGTTGCTGTGGGCGAATTCTGGCGCTATCTCAGCATCCCCCAATCGCCAACTCCTGACGCGACAATCACGATCCTTTTGGGCGTGTTGATTGGCGGGATTACTTTCACTGGAAGCCTTGTGGCGTTTGCGAAACTGCAAGAATTGCTACCGGGTGCGCCGATGACGTTTCCGCTGCAACAGCCGTTTAATGCCATGCTGGCGATCGCACTTTTAGCCGGCAGCGGTTATATGCTGGCGAATCCGGAGGATGTGCCAGTATTCCTGGGTTTGGTGCTGATTTCCAATATTTTGGGAATCGCGTTTGTGCTGCCTATTGGCGGCGGCGATATGCCCGTGGTGGTGTCGCTGCTAAACTCCTATTCGGGGATTGCCGCGAGTGTGGCTGGGTTCATTTTGATGAACAATATGCTGATTATCGCTGGTGCCTTGGTGGGCGCGTCGGGGATTATTTTGACGCAAATCATGTGCAAGGCGATGAATCGATCGCTTTCTAGCGTACTGTTTAGTGCCTTTGGTAGCGGTGGCGGAAGTGCTGCGGCTGCTGGGGTTGCTGGAGGTGCGATCGACAAAACTGTTCGCAGCATCAATCTCGAAGAAAGTGCGATGATGTTAGGCTATGCGCGATCGGTAGTAATTATTCCCGGTTACGGGATGGCTGTAGCGCAAGCACAGCACGCGGTACGGGAGTTAGCCGACGGTTTGGAAAAAATGGGTGTTGACGTGAAATACGCGATTCACCCGGTGGCTGGGCGGATGCCGGGGCACATGAATGTGTTGCTGGCGGAGGCAAATGTGCCTTACCCGCAGTTGTACGATATGGACGATATCAACCCGCAGTTTGACGAGACGGATGTGGCGTTGGTAATCGGGGCGAATGATGTGGTAAATCCGGCGGCGCGTCACGATACGGCTAGCCCGATTTATGGGATGCCGATTTTGGAGGTTGATAAGGCTAAACATACGATCGTGATCAAGCGCGGGATGAGTGCTGGTTTTTCGGGTGTTGACAATGAGTTGTTTTATAAGGATAAGACGATGATGTTGTTTGGTAGCGCGAAGGATGTGGTTGCGAAATTAGTTGCTGAGGTGAAGCAGTTGTAGGATTTTGCAACCGCTGATGAAGGCAGATTAACGCGGATTAACGCAGATGATTAAACCCGGTTTATCCAATAAACCGGGTTTTTGTTTTGGGCGATTTTTTTATGCAATGCTAGCTTGATTCACATATTCACTGGAAATGGGTGTATGTGAAAATCCTTGTTCTCTGGCTGTTTGAAACCAATTTTCTGCTAAGGTGCGATCGGCGGCTACACCATCAGCACCGCAGAGATAAATTCCTGCTAAGTTGTTTGAGGCAACAGCATAGCCCTGCTCGGCGGATTTGATGTACCATTTAATTGCTTCTAATATCATCTTTTTTCGACCTAATCCTAAATGGTACATACTGGCAATGATGGACTGGGATTCGGCATTTCCTTGTTCGGCTAGTGGTTTTAACAAGGTAAAGGCTTGGGTATAATCTTGGTTGTTAAAAGTGGCTAGACCTTTTTCTAAGTCAGACATTAACGGTTATTAATAAATTCAATATACTATAATAGCATTAAACCAATTCAGGAAACATTTCCATGAACAGGCAAAAAATACTTCTAGATCCTGTTTTACCGACAGAAGAAGAAACCAAAGCTATCAAATTGTTGGATAAGATGCTATGTTTCAAGACAGAAAATGATGATTCTGAGATATTAAAAGTAAAATTGGTGGAAGTTGGCGGAGAAGAAATTGCACTTCCTCAATCTCTCTATCAATTGTTGTGTCAAGCTGCACATTTGATGGCCGCTGGTAAAGCAGTATCTTTGGTGCCAATTGACCAAGATATGACTGTTGAAGAAGCTGCGAGTTTGCTGAATGTGTCACCAGAATTTGTAGTCAAGTTGCTCGATGATGGGGAAATTCCCTATGGAAAATTAGGAAACCAGGGGCGGATAAGTTTGGCAAGTGCGATCGCATATAAGCAGCAGCGTAGTGTTAAGCGCCGTGAAATTCTCAAGGAATTAGCTGAGTTTAGCCAGGAAGAGGAATTGCATGAGACTAGAGTATACAGCTAGCAGGTTGATTCCGATTTTTGCAGATAAGATTCAACGTTATTATCAGAATATTTTGTATTTTTAGTTAAGGGCGATCGTTCTTGTGTCGAGAAAGGCGATCGGTATTTGTTATATACTGAGTGTAGCACGTCAGTTACTGCAACTTCGCCCAGTCCGGCAGGAAATTAATTCCCTGGCCGTTTTCGGGAATACGTTACTTGGCTGATGTAGAAAATTTCAACTTATTTAGAACTTGCGTGTCGAGACCAAAGAAACCGGGTTTTTCACAGTTTTTACGGTTTTTAACGAAGTATTGTCGAAAAAAACCCGGTTTCTGACTCCCCGTAAGTCCTATTATTATCGCTGTTGTTATTTCTCAAAATTTTATCGAGGATTCAGTACCGTGAATAATGGTGGGAAGTTTTTTAACACCGCTAATCTGACTGTCGGTGTATTGAGTTTGATAGCGGCTGTTGTCGGTGCGGGAATTGCTTATGTTCAAGGTTGGCCTCCTGTACTTTTTGGAAAAAAAGACCATTTTTTCTGCGAACTTCGCCCAGATACTCAGCGGGGCGGTGAAGTTTGGACTGTCATGTACCGTCACGATAAAGGCGTACAACCTTGGCTGAAAATGGTGACAACTTTGGGTGGTGGTTATACACCGATAAGACGCTGCGAAATAATTGCTGAACGTTTGGAAACTTATCGCAAAGATGGTTTGACTCAGTTAGGTTATCGAGGTGATTCTAATACGCCGGATCAATATGTGATTTGTGCTAAAACTAAGTTGAGTGGCGATAATTGTCCGCTGTTGCTGACGTTGAAGCCCGGTAACGAAACAGAGGCTTATAACTCATTGCGAGATATTACTGAAGATTTGCGGAACGGTACTGGGATTTATCAAAATAGCGATGGTAAGGTAGCTACTTCTAATTTTTCTCCGGCTTCGCCAAAGATTGATTTAACTCCTTTTTTGGCAGAGGCCGATCGCGTTGCAGGATCTAATTCTGCTAAGTGATGTTAAATTTATAGGAATTACGCATGGGGTTCAGAAACCGGGTTTTTGCGAAAATACTTGGTTGCATCCCGCAGATTCAGAAAAAAACCCGGTTTCTTTGGTCGGAGTGCGTAAGTCCTGATTGATTAAAAAGTTCGTTTTGGCTAATTGTTATAACCCACAAGTCGCGGGCAACATCCTGGCTGGTAAGCCGCAGTGCCAGGTATCGGAAACCCAGATACCGCATGACTCCGTGGATTTTGACTCCCTCACAATTCTTAATAAAAACTTGAAGCCTTTATAGGTTACACTCTACAAGTCTCCACACAAGAGAAGAAGATCGGTATAGGTATTCCACCCATTCCCCAAACGAGCCATATTTATACGGGAGGTGGGCTGATGGTGCTTGGGTATTGAAAGTTAACTCGGAGTATGACAACCATCGTCCTTCGTATCCGTATCCTTTCTGTTTCCAGCCGACCGCCTCGCTGAAAGCAGTCCATACTTCTCGATTATACTCTTTAGTGCCGCCAAGACTTTGATAAATCCGTTTTTGCACGGAAAAACCGAAGCGTCCATCACTGTATTGTACCCAAAGTCGATCGATCGCCCGCAAATCAGGACAGGAAAAATTTTCGATATTTTCATCGTCTAGCCAACCTTCTTTTTGTCTCTCCGCCACTTCTAAGATTTTTTGAGCAGTTTCCAAATCGGCTTCCTGCCACTTCCCGGCCGACAATAACTGTTCTAGTTTAGTATAGTCTGCTTTAGCCAGGGGTTGATTTTCCCAAGATTGATTTGCCTGATAAGTTTTAATTGGAATTCCCCACTTAAAAGTATTAACTTGTACCCCTCCACCAGCAACTCTTGCCGCCGCTTGTTGCAGCGTCGCTTTCTGTTGTTCGGACAAACTTGCTTGCTGACTCTGCAAATCAGCAACAATTTGAGCGTCTGTTTTCCCGTGAACTGCCACCACTTTCCCGCTAGTATCTAAAACAGGCCCGCCACTCATCCCGCCATAAGTAGAAGCATCATAGGAAATCCCATAACCCTGTTCCAACACATCCAACCCCGATACCGAACCTCGCACAAATTGTTGTACTAATTTGCGACTTCCAACCCTATCGGGAAACCCAGAAATATAGATTTGATCTGTTTGTTTCACGCTATCGGAATCGCCAAGATTGAGACTCGGATAAGGACAATTTTCACCGGCTGACTGAAACGTTACCACTGCTAAATCCAGATTTGGGCTTGCTTGGACGCTGTTAGTTTTATGAAGTTTTTGGTCGTTAGTTTGCAGGTTCAAACTGCGCCCTTCCACGACATGACGTGCGGTGAGTACCGTGCAAACTCCCGTTGGCCCCGGCACAATAAAGCCCGTACCGTGTCCGCTTTCATTCTGGTAGGAAATCAGTACAATGCTCTTTTTAACTGTTTCGGCAATTTCTTGAGATGACTTCTGCTGCGAGCAACTTGTTAGGGAGAGTCCGATGAGGGTAAAAATTAGCCAGCAAGAGCGGAATTTCATAGATTTTGCCGATCGTCTTAGGGAATAAGGGAGTAAATGAATAATTTCTACAACAGTGATGTGTTGTTTTCCAGGTAGGAGATTAACATGAAAGTATACCATTTTTTTGCGATCGTAGCTACGAGTAAGGAGATGGGAGCGATCGCACGTAACAAGTTAAGATTAAAAGTTTCTCGATATCTCGCTGGTAGCCAAGTCTAGATCCCCCTAAATCCCCCTTAAGAAGGGGGACTTTGACTGCACTCTTGTCCCCCCCGACCTAAGGGGGGCTAGGGGGGATCCAGATTTTGTGGACTTACTTTTGGTTTAAATAGTCACGGGCGATCGATGCTAGTCGAATATACCTGCGATCGAAGTTTTTTAAATATAATAAAATTCTAAAGAATTAATCGAACTGCAAAAATTGTACTAACCTTAGATCGAAAGTCAATTAAATTCAAAAGTTTTCAACTATGTCAGATAAACCTTTTGACCTCGGCCAATTAGATGGCCTAGACTATGACGACGCAGAGCCACTCCTGGATGATTATCAGGAAACGTTAATCGAGCTATTTGTCAATTCTCCCGAAGGAGAAGAATACTGTAAAACTTATCCAGACGTTGGATCTTGGATCTCGCATTTCATTTATTACGGTTTCAGCTATGAAGGTTCTACACTACCTTCCATGACAGTGGCAGATGTGGAAAGCATAATCGAAGACTTATTTCCCAGAAAAGTCACTTTGCTTTCGCCGGAAGATGGTGAAAATGCTATCCCGGAATTATTGGCTTTCTGGCATTTTGTGCAACGAGAATTCAGACAGCAAAATGCCACTTCAATTATCGAATACCTGCGGGATATTGAGCCGGAATTTCAGGAGATTATGGAAGATTCTTCTAAATTCGGAATTGCCAAATCCTTTGTAACGATGGGTCATAAAGCAGGGTTTGATATGACTACGGAGGAAGGCATGAAACAATTTCAGCAGATATATAATGCTGAGATTGCCCCTACGCTTGCAGCTAAAAACTCAGATATGTTTGGATGGTCAAGCCCACCGATAAGTGGTAGTGGTTTCCATCCCTCTAAAGTAAGTAAAGAAAAGCAAAAAAAAGCAAAAAAAATGGCGGCTGCATCGAGAAAACGCAACCGCACTAAGAAAAAATGAGGGTTTAGCAAGTATCTATCCTCACTTCACTCTTCTTCTGTTACCGATAACAGAAATTACCGACTCCGACAAAGAAACCGGGTTTTTTACCTAATCAGTCCGTAGCAACAAAGTATTTTCGCGAAAAACCCGGTTTCTGGGCCCCATGCTAAGTCCTATTTGCCCAAACCAATCCTAAAATCTTACTAAATGCACCAAGATTAGGTAAAATCATTTGGGTGTCTGAGGATTAACTATATGCGCTGGGTTCGATATATTGCGATCGCGATCGTCAATGCTTTCGGTGTCGTCATCGGTATAATTTGGGTTGCCATCCCTACAACAGTGGCTCAACCTACTCTAAATTACAAACTCGCACTCTCCCCGCGACAGCCCGACGGCGATACTCCGCAATCGCTCCCCGAACTCTACAAATTGCGCGATCGCCTCAAGGTACAATTAGATAAACTTGCCGAAACTCCCGACAGCAGTCTGTTTTCTCCCGAATATTGGCAACCAGATAGCCCCCGCCACCAATCCGAAACTCTCACGAAGCAACTCCAAAACCTTCAAAGTCAGATTGAAATAGAAAAACAAGCCAAAAATAACTGGGATGAGGCTGCTAGATTGGCTTCCCAAGCGGTTGTCATTGGACGCACTTCTAAAGCGGATCCCGCTACTTGGGAACAGTCGCAACGCTTCTGGCAATTGGCTATCAATAACCTGCGACTCATTCCCCACGGTTCTTTGTTGGCTGAACGGGCGATCGACAAAACCATCGAATATCAAGGAAATCTCACTCTCGCTACCTACGAATGGCAAGTAGCACGTTCTGCACAGAAAATTAGAGCCGAGGAAGAACAGGTAAGAGAAATTGCCCGAAAAGAACAAGAGAAAATAGAATTTGCTCGCCGCGAAATTGAGAGAAAAGAACAAGAGAAAAAAGAACTCGCTCGCAGAGAACTAGAACAACAAGAATTTGCAAGGCAAGAATTAGTCCGCAAAGAACAAGAAAAACAAGAACTCGCCCGCCAAGCAAAAGAAAGGGAAGAATTAGCCCTAAAAGAACTCACAAGACAAGAATTAGAAAAGCAAGAACTCGCCCTAAAAGAACAACAAAGACAACAATTAGAACTCAATCAACAACCAACTCCTCAACCAACTCCCGAGTCAATCGCAACACCAACTCCCGAATCAACCGCAACACCAACTCCAACCTCAGTTACGCCCGCAACCTTACCGACAAACTTCTTCTTTGCCGGAGATACTAATAGAGACGGCAAAATTAATCAACTAGACGAAGCCGAAAAAGATAAATGGTCATTGTCCCGCGGCGCGCTGATTGTGTATAGCGATCGCAATAACGAACGCCGCAGCAAAATACCGACTTGGCAAGAAACCAAGGTTAGCGTCCCTCGCCGCGCAGCAATGCTTTCTCAAGTTAACTTAATCCTGTCGGAAAACTTCAAAGATTCTCAATTATTTATCACGGCTGACACCATTGGCAGCCCTCACATCAGCGTTTTTCAGAAAACTGCCGACGGCTGGCTACCTGTAGATATATCCGGTACTAAACCAATAAATTTTAGCACGAATATTGTTTTAGGAGTGGAAGCAAAACAATTTGCCGATCGCAATTGGAACGGTACTGTTAATCTCAAAGCAACCGCCGAAAATAACGGTCAACAAATCGCTGCCGCGACCATCCAAATGGGCGTTAGTCCTTGGATGATAGCACCAAATACAGCACCAGTAACACAAGTTCAGGTCAGCGACCGAGGCTCAGCTAACAGTGAATTTATCTCCCAACTCAAACAAGCTGTAGAACCCACAGGGGCTCAGGTAAAAATCATCCAGGGCGATAATGCTTGGATGCAAGACAGTCACAAAAATGGCTACGTTCAAGTTCCCGAAAAATCCGATATGCGTCAAGTTAATGTCGCGATTAAAAGCCCTAGCAATCCAGAGTTAGACAAGCCAGCCAAGTCAAATCAAGAGCGGGATTTGAGAGTATTTAAAATTGGCAAACCTCGCTCTTTAGATCCTGTAAATCAGTGGTCTGATGGATACGGAAATTTGCAGGTGACGCCGCCGATTCCCGGATACCCAATGGGTCGAGCTTATTACGGAAATTCGGGGAATGCTGGTTTTAATCCTGAGGTACTAGATTTTATTCAAGCTCAAAGAATTCAAGGCCCAGCGGTGGATATTGATACTTCTTGGCTTTTGACTCGCCAAGTCGATGAAATTATCAATTTTATTCCCAGTCAAATCCCCGGAAAGTCTATAATGGCGATCGCCAGTCCAGAAGCCGGAGTTAAGTTATTGGAAGAATTGGCCCAAAAAGGGTACGGTGATGTGACAATCAATCGCGGCTTGAGCACTGAAACTACAGTCAGCGCTGCCTTGAACAATCCTGCTTTAATTCAACACAACCTCAAGCTGCAAAAGCAGAAACTCAATCCGATTTTAGAGAAGTTGAAAAGAGAGTTTGCCCTCGCAGACGACCAAATCGTTCAGGTTCCAGCGATGTTTGGCTACAGCGGTTATGCTTGGTGGCCGAATATGGTCAATTCGGTGCCTGTTAACGGTAAGTTGTTAGTCTCCAATCCGCGCGGGGCAATGATTGATGGTTTAGATTACACTCAGGAAAGATTGCGCCAATTGCTACTTCCTGCTGGCGTTAACGTGAGTTTTCTGGATGATAGGTATTATCAAGAATTGAAAGGAAACGTGCAATCGGCGACGAATACTGTGAGGCAGCCGGAACCTATTCCTTTTTGGCAATCTTTGCCTAATAATTGAGTATCTTGTAGGGGCGGGTTCGCCAATAATAATTGCCAAAAACCCACAATCTAAAAAAACCGCCCCCACCCAACAATAAATTCCAATGTACCAATTTTGTAGTAAAAGTAGGGTGCGTCGCTGCGATAATCTCGGTAGTTTACGACAATATATGAGCGACACACCCGCCCCGCGAGTGATATTGTTTCCGGTTGTATGGAAATGATTTAACCGCAGAGAGCGCAGAGGACACAGAGAGAGATATAGAGAGCTTAATAATTCCTATGCAACCCAATTTGATATGAAAGTAGGGTGCGTCGTTGCGATAATCCCGGTAATTTAGGACAATATATGAGCGACGCACCTACCGCGATTTTTTAGTTCACTTGCCCTCGACTTCGTTGGTAGAGTTAGAGGTCAAAAAAAAGCGGTTGAAACCGCCCGATCGCTATAATATACATACGACATTCTCAGCAGCCAAACCCGCGCTCAACTATGACACTAAAAGAATTAGAACCGCAACTCCTTTCCCTGACTCCGCCTGAGAAAGCTCAAGCAATACAGATATTAGCTCAAAGTTTAGCCAACACCTGGCAGGGCATTGAAAAAACTCCCGGTACTGTTGGCGGTAATGCCAGGATTGCAGGGACTAGAATTTCTGTTTGGGGATTGGTAGAGTCTCGCCGATTAGGTACAACTGACGCTCAACTTTTAGAAGATTATCCGCATCTTAGTGCTAGCGACTTGAAAAATGCTTGGGCTTATGCTGAGGCATTTCCTGACGAAATTGAATCAGCGATTAAGTTGAACGATATATAGCAGTTGACAGTTGACAGTTGACAGTTGACAGTTATAGAGTAGGGTAATCAAACCGTTGATGCTAGAGGGATACTCGGTTTTATTGATGAGTTTATTTCTGTCAATACCGATGTGGTGGTTGCTATAAATAGAGGTTTTAAAAGTTGGTAAATTTGCGATCGCCCCAACCGACAAATTTCTCATAAAATTGGCTTGTAGTGAGGACTTCAGTCCTAAGTGCGAAGGGGACGCTCGCGCCCTCAGCATCATTCGACCATCACCGGATTTAATATAAATTGACACTCCCCGGCGTGAACGCGCGGGGATTCTTGGTTCAACCAGTCGGCTTGCTTGTTGATGTCATCACCAACGAGTAGAGGTCGGTTTCCAAGCGTTAATTCCGGTGTGCCCCACCGTATTTAAACTAATTCCTGCACGGGCTTTCAATCCTTTAGCCAAAATATTCTTCGCTGCATTGTGGTCGCGGTCTAACACCGTACCACACAGGCAAATATGAGTTCTGACTGATAGCGATTTCTGAACGCGATTGCCGCAACTTGAACAATCTTGGGAAGTGTACCCAGGTGCTACAGCAACTACTGTTTTACCGTATACTTTCCCAAAATATTGCAACCATTGGGCAAACTGTGACCACGCTGCGTCGCTAATTCCCAACGCAAGTTTATGGTTTTTCACCATATTTCTTACCTGAAGGTCTTCGTAGGCTACGAAATCGTTAGATTTCACTACGCACAACGCTGTTTTAATGGCGAAGTCTTTACGCTGCCTACTAACTTTTAAGTGTTTTCTGCCTAATTTATTGATAGCTTTCTTACGATTGCCCGAACCTTTCTTTTTTCGAGAAACTCGTTTCTGCAACCGCTTCAAAGCTTTTTCACTTTTGCGAAGATGTCGAGGATTTGGAACTATTTCCCCGGTACTATCGGTGTAGAAATGGTTCAACCCCACATCTATGCCAATCGTTTTCCCCGTAGGAACTATTTCTTCTGTTCGCTCTACATTAATACAAAACTGAGCGTAGTAACCGTCAGCGCGACGAATTACTCTGACTCGCTTAATTTCCTTGGGCGCATAGAATTGCAAGTCTCGACTACCAAGCAATCTGAAGGTTCCAGCAGCAAAGCCGTCCGTGAAAGTCAGACATCTTTTATCGACCGAAAGTGCCCATCCTGATGTTTTGTATTCTACGGAACGAGTGTGTTTTTTGAATTGTGGGTATCCTTTTTTTCCTGGTTTTGACGCTTTGCAATTAGAGAAGAAACGTTGAATAGCAAAAATGGCACGTTCCGCTGAAGCTTGACGTGCCATTGAGTTAAGTTTTCGGGCCCATTCAAACTCTTTTGCCATAATGGCGCATTGTTTGTAGAGATCGATTAACTTAACTCCCTGATTGTCGATCCAGTATCTGAGAGCTTGGTTTCGGACAAATTGAGCTGTGCGGATCATTTCGTCTATGACCCGGTATTGCTGTGGCTTGCCTTTTAACTTGAACTCTAGTACAATCATGGGATAATTCTATCACATTTACGAGCAGGTGTTGCTACAAATTGACTATTTCAAGAATCTTTACACTGGAATTAAATCCGTCCTATAAGGACGGGGCTTTAGACCCAGCTTTTTGGTAAGATTGTCTAAAAGCAGTATTTGTACAAAAAATTTAGTGCCATGAGTAACGAACCGGAACAAAATCAAATTTTGACTCAGCAACCGGAAACAATTGCTACTGACAGCGGTGAGTTCGCGAATAGTGTCATTACCAATCCCCATACAACTTCCGAAGCAGCAGAAACTCCCGCTGAAATCCCCCCAATTGAAGATGCTTTAGCAGCAACTTCTGAACCCCCAGAAACTCCTATACAAAATCTCCCAATTGAAGATGATTTAATAGCAAGTTCCGAACCACCAGAAACTCCTACAGAAAATCTCGCCAGTGACAATGTTTTAACAGCAAGTTCCGAACCACCAGAAACTCCTACAGAAAATCTCGCCAGTGACAATGTTTTAACAGCAAGTTCCGAACCACCAGAAACTTCCGAAAAAATTGCCGCGCTCGAAGATATTTCAACAGCAATAAACCAAACAGAAATAATTCCAATTATAGCCGACAATGCGCCGAAAAATAGTCAAATAGTCGGTGATTCCCAGCCGACAACTTACACCGCAAATCCCGATCGCAAATCAACTCCAATCTGGCAAATATTGGCAATTTTTCTGAGTGGAATGTTAGTCGGTTCCGTACTCAGTCTCGGCAGTTTGGTCGCGTGGAGAATGTATCAAGAAAGAGCGAACCTTCAAATCAGATTGCCTTCCGACGTACCCTTGCCGGAAAGCCCTCCCCCTGTTCCAGCAGCGCGCACCAACCGCCTGCCCGGAGTGCCCCCCGCACCCCAGCAGACATTACCCGCCACCGCACCCTCGCCGACTGCAACTCAAGTACCATCGCTGTCTGGGGTTCCGCAACTTGCTTCGCCCTCCCCGTTACCTTCTCCTGCTGCATCTCCCGCTGCCCTGGAAACCCCTGTAACTGAGCGAGTTAGCTTTGCAGCGGGTGCTACCGGAACGACTCTCAGCAATAGCTTGCCAGCCAACAAATCTAAGCGCTACTTGCTAGAATGCAATAGCGGCCAAAGCATGACAGTAAAGGTTCAAGAAGGTCAAGTTAGTGCAAATATTATTGCTCCTAACGGTGAAAAAGTAGGTACTGTTGATAGCACAGGTCAGTGGCAAGGTCAACTACCCACCAGCGGCGATTATACTATTGAAATTTCGGGCGATCGCCAAGCAAACTACGGAGTGAAAATTGAAGTCAAATAGCCAGTATAATTTTATCAGGGGGTAGTTGCAAAATACATCAACCCGCCCTGGTTGCCAATTACCCATTACCAATTACTAATTACCAATGGTCGCACAAGTATCTCCAAGCATCTACGAAGCAAAGACTCAGGAAATTGCTAAAGAAATCCTTAAGGCAACTCAAGACAAAAAGCGATCGTTTTTCGGTCAACTGCAAGACCAAATGCGCTGGGACGACAAGCTGATGGATTGGGCAATGGCCAGCCCCGGATTGCGGGTGCAATTGTTTCGATTTATTGACTGTTTGCCCGCCCTCCGCAGCAAGCCGGAAATTGCCCGCCACTTGCAAGAATACTTGACTGTGGAAGAGGTAGAATTGCCGGAAGCTTTGAAAAAATTGCTCAGCTTTGCTAATGCTGATTCGGTTCCGGGCCAATTGGCTGCGACGACGGTTGCGCCTGCTGTAGAAACTTTGGCGCACAAGTATATTTCTGGGGAAAATATCAAGCAGGTAATTAAAACCTTAGAACGGCTTCGCAAAGATAAAATGGGTTTTACAGTTGACCTTTTGGGGGAAGCTGTGATTACTGAAACTGAGGCCGAAGTTTATCTTAACCGCTATTTGGAATTGATGGCGGAATTGAGCAATGCAGCTAAGAATTGGTCGCAGGTAGATGCCATCGACAAGGCTGACGGCGAAACTCTGCCGCGAGTGCAAGTATCCGTCAAGTTAACGGCTTTTTATTCTCAGTTTGACCCGCTGGATGCGAAAGGCAGCGAGGAGAAAGTTAGCGAAAGAATTCGCCTGTTATTGCGGCGCGCGCAGGAGTTGGGGGCGGCTGTTCATTTCGATATGGAACAGTACGCCTACAAGAGTTTAACTCTCAGTATTCTCAAAGACTTATTGTTAGAGGAAGAGTTTCGCAGCCGCACGGATATTGGTATCACATTGCAAGCATATTTGCGCGATAGCAAACAAGATTTGCAAGGCATTATTGCTTGGGCGAAAAAACGCGGAAATCCGGTAACGGTGCGTGTGGTGAAAGGCGCTTACTGGGATCAGGAAACAATTAAGGCGATGCAGAAGGATTGGCCGCAGCCTGTCTACAATGACAAAGTTGCTACGGATGCAAATTTTGAGCAGATGACTCAGTTACTGCTGGAAAATCACGAATATTTGTATGCTGCGATCGCAAGTCATAACGTCCGATCGCAAGCCCGGGCGATCGCAATTGCCGAGACTCTCAATATACCGCGCCGCCGCTTTGAGATGCAAGTGCTCTACGGCATGGGCGACAAACTAGCTAAGCTTTTGGTCGATCGCGGTTATCGCGTCCGAGTATACTGTCCCTACGGCGATTTGCTCCCAGGTATGGCTTATTTGATCCGCCGTTTGCTGGAAAACACCGCCAACAGTTCGTTTATCCGGCAAAGTTCCGAAGAAATGCCGATCGAACAATTATTAGCCGCACCAGTCGCTAATGGCAATGACCAGATAGCTTACAGCAAAGTTTTCCCCAACGTCGCCGATACCGACTACGCCAATACCAAACTGCGACAACAAGCAGAAGCAGCCATCAAATTAGTGCGGGCTAGCTTAGGTAAAACTTATTTGCCGCTAATCGACGGCGAGTACCAAAACACCGAAACAACAGTTAACTCCCTCAACCCTTCCAATCCCGCAGAAGTAGTCGGAAAAATCGGATTGCTGTCTGAAGAACAAGCCAAACAAGCCCTAGAAGCAGCCAAAGCAGCCTCCACAAGTTGGCGAAAAACCCCCGTCCGCCAGCGCGCCGGAGTCCTCCGCAAAGCAGCCGAATTGATGGAACAACGGCGCCACGAACTGTCAGCTTGGATGGTGTTTGAAGTCGGCAAACCAGTCAGAGAATGCGATGTCGAAGTCTCCGAAGCCATTGATTTTTGTCGCTACTACGCCGACGAAATGGAACGGTTGGAACAAGGGCAAAATTACGACATACCAGGAGAAACTAACCGCTACAGCTATCAACCGCGCGGCATTTCTCTGATTATTTCCCCTTGGAATTTCCCGCTGGCAATTCCCGTCGGAATGACAGTTGCATCGCTAGTTGCAGGTAACTGTACCTTACTAAAACCTGCGGAATTTTCCACAGTAATTGCTGCAAAGATAGCGGAAATTTTGCTAGAAGCTGGAATTCCCAAAGGCGTTTTTCAATACGTACCGTGCAAAGGTTCAACCGTCGGCGCTTACATGGTAAAACATCCCGACGTTCACATGATTACCTTCACCGGTTCTCAGGAAGTTGGCTGTCAGATTTATGCCCAAGCTGCGATTTTGCAACCAGGCCAAAAACACCTGAAACGAGTAATTGCAGAAATGGGCGGCAAGAATGCAATTATTGTCGATGAAAGTGCGGATTTAGACCAAGCAGTTGCAGGCGTAGTTTATTCTGCCTTTGGATACAGCGGCCAAAAATGTTCCGCTTGTTCGCGAGTGATTGTGGTCGAGTCGGTGTACGATACTTTTGTGCAAAGATTGGTAGAAGCCGCGCGATCGCTCAATGTCGGCCCAGCCGAAAATCCCGGCACTCAAGTCGGCCCTGTCATCGACGCTACGGCGCAGTCGCGCATCCGCGAATACATCGAAAAAGGTCGCGCCGAAGCTAAGATAGCCTTAGAAATGGCGGCGCCGGAAACAGGCTATTTTGTCGGCCCAGTGATTGTGACGGAAGTCGCGCCGACTGCAACTCTCGCCCAGGAAGAAATTTTCGGCCCAGTTTTGTCGGTGATTCGGGCTCGTAATTTCGATGAGGCGATCGCAATTGCTAACGGTACAAATTTCGCTTTAACTGGTGGATTGTATTCTCGCACACCTTCGCATATCGATCGCGCCCAAGCCGATTTTGAAGTCGGAAACCTGTACATCAATCGCGGAACCACCGGCGCTGTGGTATCGCGCCAACCCTTCGGAGGATTCAAACTTTCGGGAGTTGGTTCCAAAGCCGGCGGCCCGGATTATTTGCTACAATTCCTCGAACCGCGCACTATAACTGAAAATATTCAGCGGCAAGGTTTTGCACCAATTGAAGGAGTTGACGATTAGTCATTCTTTGGTTTGTAGTGAGGACTTCAGTCCTTTCAATCAGGTTCGTAGTAAGGACTTCAGTCCTCTCTCTGACTATTAAGAAGGAAAGAAGGACTAAAGTCCTCACTACGAACCGTGTTGTCCTTTCAATCAGGTTCGTAGTAAGGACTTCAGTCCTCTCTCTGACTATTAAGAAGGAAAGAAGGACTAAAGTCCTCACTACGAACCGTGTTGTCCTTTCAATCAGTTTCGTAGTAAGGACTTCAGTCCTCTCTCTGACTATTAAGAAGGAAAGAAGGACTAAAGTCCTCACTACAAACCGTGTTGTCTGTAGCGTGACATCACAAAACTTCTGCGAGATTAGCTAGTAAAAAAATGGAATCTACTAAAAATCGCGATCGACTAAATTCTCACAACCCTCCCCTTGACAAGTGGTTGCGATTTTTAATTATAGCCGTATTGGCGATCGGAATTTTATTTCGATTTGTCAATCTCGATCGCAAATTCTACTGGATTGACGAAAACTATACTTCCTTAAGAGTTTCGGGCTACACCGAAGCGGAAATTATCAAACAAATTTCATATCAGAAAATAACTTCGCCGTCGGATTTACAAAAATACCAGCAGATCAACTCTCAAAAAACTTTAAGCGATACTCTCAATTCTTTATCAACCGAAGATCCCCAACACCCGCCACTCTATTACATACTAGCACGATTTTGGGCGCAATGGTTCGGCAGTTCCGTTGCCACAATGAGAAGTTTGGCCGCCGTCATTAGCTTGCTAGTATTTCCCGCCATTTATTGGCTGGCTTGGGAGTTATTTGAATCCTCTGCTGCGGCGTGGATGGCGATCGCAATTTTTGCCATTTCTCCCTACCACATCCTGTTTGCCCAAGAAGCCAGACAGTACAGTTTGTGGACATTAACGACCATTTTATCCAGTGCAGCCTTATTGCGAGCAATGCGCCCGGATGTCAATCAAAATCCAATGTTGCTGATTTGTCACTGGACACTATACGCAGTCACAGCAGCAATGGGATTGTACACCCACTTGTTATTTATCTGGGTAGCCGCAGCCCACGCAATCTACGTCGCAGTGATTGCCAACTGGCGCGATGTTAAAACATTTATTGCCTATTATGCAGCAGCAATGGTCGCCTTAATTGGCTTCATGCCTTCCCTGGTAAATACTGTTGAAAAGTTCAATCAAGTTAGAAGTACCACAGTATGGGCAGAACAGACAAATCTCTTCAGATTAGTCAGCAGGTGGGTGGGCGCCGTTAGCATAGGATTTTTTGATATTGGCACTGATGGAACTGCCAACGCCACAAAACTAGCCTTGGTAATTCCTGTTGGCATCATAATTCTAGCTTTAGTCGGCTATTCGCTTTACTTTCTCTGTCGGCAAACACCAAAACGGGTTTGGTTATTGATATTATTGTTAATTGCCACAACTGCCTTATTTTTGGCAGTGCCCGAT
The DNA here is from genome assembly GCF_020883045.1 of Microcoleus sp. CAWBG58. NCBI lineage: Bacteria > Bacillati > Cyanobacteriota > Cyanophyceae > Oscillatoriales > Microcoleaceae > Microcoleus > Microcoleus sp. CAWBG58. Next base: position 19,281 of record NZ_JAHRFA010000086.1, read on the forward strand.
ATACTTAAAGGTGGGAGGCGATCGGCAAATCCGCGATATTTAGTTCCTTGTTATGTGGGAATTCAGCTAGCAGTTGCTTACCTGCTGTCTGCGAAAATTAGCAACAATTTAGATAACTTAAAACCTCAAAAACTGTGGAAAATAGTTATAGTTGCACTGTTTTGTGCTGGCATCATCTCCGGTGGAGTTAGTTCTCAAGCTGATAGTTGGTGGAATAAAGGCAGCGGCTGGCTGCGCGCCGAAATAGAAGTCGCTGCGACTGTCAATCAAGCTAGCAATCCCCTCATCATCAGCGATGCGAATATAGCGTACATCATGCCTTTAAGTTATCGCCTGCAACCAAAAGTCAAACTGTTAATCGAACCCCGGTGTTATACTTCATGCTACGCAAATCGAGAGTTGGCACGGAAAAAACCAGAACCTCCGAACGTTCCCGGCGGTTTGGGCAAGTTGTTTTTGTACAGGCCTTCCTCAAATTTGCGATCGGCAATTGAACAGCAAAACTATCAAATAGATCCGGTTGGCGGTAATGTCGAACTCAATTTGTGGAAAATCACCAAAAAATAATTTAAAAATATTAACAAATTAAAATCTGGTTTGCCGGGAAATACTGCCGAGAAACCGGGTTTTTGGAAGTATAGCTTTTCTCAGATAGATGAGGTATGACTGTAAATGCAGTTGTTAGGTGCATATCTTGCTATACAACAAATTCAAAGAGGGCTGAAGCCCAACAACATACCTCATCTTTTTGAGAAGTGCTGTATGTCGCAAGTATAGTAGAACAGAATTACTTTTCGCGGTAAGCTATAATTTAAGAATCACAAACATAACATCAAAAATCTAAAATGACAGTCACTGAAACATCCAATATTCGCAAACTGCTGTGCGATCCAGACTTAGGGCTGATTCCTCACCTAGAAAAATCCCTGAAAGACTTACACTCGTCTGCGATCGCCAACGGAGAGAAATTTAAGGTAGAACCTTACGATATCGAACTCAACAACTGCCACACTCAAAAGCATCCCAACGATCAAAAACCCCTTGTCACTCAGTCAGTGTTAATGAAAATTCCCCTGACTGGGAAAGTTCAAGACAAGATGCACTTATATCTGATCGCTAGTGAGTTGCAGAACCAAATCGATATCAAAATTATCGACTGGAGTGCCTTGGAACGCCGCCAATACGACATTCACGGCATCCCTTTAAAGCAGCCGATTACCAAAATAGATGGCAAGATGAATTATGAGTTAATATTCGATCGACCAGGCTACTGCTGCATCACTCTGTGCCGTCAATTTGACTTGACTTACGCCGCCAATTATTAAGTAGGTTCGTAGTGAGGACTTTAGTCCTTCTTCAGATTGTTATGAGGAAGGACTGAAGTCCTCACTACAAACTTTATTATAGGTTCGTAGTCAGGACTTTAGTCCTTCTTCAGATTGTTATGAGGAAGGACTGAAGTCCTCACTACGAACTGAATCGAGTTTAAACCGATCGACTCGCCGTTTCCGCCAGAATCTGCTTAATTTGAGCAGGAGTCAGACTGGGATTGGCCTGCAACATCAAAGCTATTACCCCGGATACGTGCGGCACTCCCATCGAAGTACCCGCAAAATATCGATAGGGAATCCCCGGTTGAGACAGCGGCACAGTTGAATAAACGTCCCCAGCATCAGCCCTACCGCCGTCGCCGCCCGGAGCGACAAAATAACTAATTGTGTTAGCTCCCGCCCGGTTAGAATAATCACCAAACAAGCCGTTGCGGGTAACACCACCGACAGCAATTCCAACCTCATTCGCAAACTTAGCCGGATAATCTACATCCGGGCGACCATCATTTCCTGCCGCCGAAATCACCACCACGCCCTTAGCTTCCGCCGCTCGAATCGCGCTCAATTCGCGATCGTTGAACTGTTGACCGCCAAAACTCACATTAATAATTTTCGCACCATTTGCCACCGCGTAATTAATTGCGCTAATTTCATCTATAATTCTGCCTACTCCTGTGCTATTGAGTATTTTCAAAGGCATAACCTTGGCAGTCGGAGCTGTTCCAGTTATTCCCACTCCATCCTTTTTAGCAGCAACTAAACCCGAGATATGAGTGCCGTGGCCGTTATCATCCATCGGATCGTTATCGTTGTTGGCAAAATCCCATCCCCGCACATCATCTACAAAACCATTGTTATCATCATCTACGCCGTTATTAGCTTTATTTCTACCTGCGGCATCAACGCCATTTTCTCCGCCATTGCTCCAAACATTCCCTGTTAAATCCGGGTGATTGTAGTCAATGCCGCTGTCGATAACTGCTACGACAAGGCCATCTCCAGTCAAGCCCTTCGCCCAAACTTCAGGAGCTTTAATTAAGTCTCTGCCCCACTCGTCACCGCCCAAGTCGGGAACATCGGGAAAAGTTGGCACACCTTGAGCTTTCGCAACTGCCTCCGCCGCATTCACTAAACCAAACCCAAAACGAGAGTCAAAACCCGTCGAGTTGCTGGGATTGTTAGGAACAATATTTGCAGGAGTTGCAGATATATTTAGAGTAAAATTTGTATTGCCTTGTTTTTGATAAACTCGGACAAAGTATGTTCCGGCTGCCAAATTTTTGAGATCGATCGACTCTGGCGATAAACCGGGTTCTTTAGCAGAAGCAATAATATCGGTAAAGTCAATAGAATTGTCGCCGTTAATATCTTTAATCACATCCACATCAACATCGGCACTAAAACCGCTGATAGTTAATTTAAAGTCGTTAGCCGCAGGCAAAGTAAAGCGGTAAAGGTTGTCTGGGCGGGCGTTGCTAACCGAGTCGGCGATGGTTTGATTGCTGCTCAAAACGCCTAAATCTCGGGCTTGACTGAGTTGGTTGCCCGATCCGGGATTTGCAGAGATGAACTTACCGCTGAGGTTTTGTGGTGATGTGTTGGCGACTAAGCCTAGAATAGCGCCGGATTGGCGAATTTTAATTACTGTATTGGGAGTGCCCGAAACTGTTTCTAGAATGAGGTCTCTTTCGGTAAGATTGTCTGTTAGTCCGATCGCATCCTCAAAACTGTTAAAGTCGGCGATCGCGTCTGCAACAGCCACATCCGAGACTGGAGAGTTGCTGCGAAGCACAAAGGTATCTGCGCCCAAACCCCCTGTCAGCGTATCTTTGCCTCCATCGCCTGTTAAAACGTCGCTACCGTTGCCGCCGTTGAGGCTATCGTCTCCCCTACCTCCTTGCAAGGTATCGCTGCCCTTCCCGCCAAACAGGAAGTCATTGCCGGCACCGCCGTTAAGCAAGTCATTGCCGACACCACCGAAGAGAGTATCGGAATTGGCACCGCCGAGGAGTCTGTCGTTACCATTATCACCGCTGAGGCGATCGGCATCCGAGGCACCGACAATAAAATCATTACCTCCGAGGGCAAAAAGTCCGTTAGGATAAGGAGTCAAAAAGCCTGGAGTTAATGCGAAACTATTGGGGCTATCATCTAAAAGATAGGAAAATCCGTCAGGGCTCGGGCCGGGCATAGAAATTTACTCCTTAGATAAAATCAATCTAAATTTTAGATTCAAAACATGAAATTGTCCTTAAGAAATCTACAATCCCAAATTCATTAATCAGGATCGGAAAATGGGAAAACAACACTTGCATCGAATTCAGAATTTTTTCAATGTCGCCAAAGCGCGTTTCAAGCCTTATTTGCGCTATGCGATTTTGGGCGGCACGTTTTTATTTATTGCCAAAGCTTTTGTAACTCACTGGCAAGAAGTCGCTAATATCCGAATTAGAGCCGAAAGTTTTCCGTTATTGGCGATCGCGGTTGGTGTCACGTTACTGTCTCTAATTTTTGTGGGCTGGGTGTGGATGTTGATTTTGCGCGAATTCCGCCAACCTGTCAATGCCGCCTGGGCGATTCAAGTTTTTCTCAAGACTAATATTGCCAAGTATTTACCGGGGAATATTTGGCATTTTTGGGGTCGCATCTCGGACGCCAAAAAGGCAGGGATTGCGCCCAAAGCTGCTACTCTCAGCGTCTTGCTGGAACCGTTGCTGATGGCTTCTGCGGGCGTGCTGATTGGGTTGATTTGTTTTGAGCAAATCGATGTTTTTTTGCGAATTGTCGGCTGTGCTGCTATTTTAATAGCCATTCATCCCCGAATTTTAAATCCGATCGTCCTATTTGTAGAGCGCTTGAAGTTATCCAAGAACAAGGGCGAAAATTCCGAGGTTGGAGATGCTGGGGGCGATCGACTAATTTCGCCTTTAGAGTCTAGCTCCAATCTAACTAAAAAAATATCTAATGTCAAGGATAAGCGAAAAAATAATTTGCCAATTAAACGCTATCCTTTAATCCCGTTAATCGGACAAATCTGTTTTATCGGATTGCGGGGCAGCGGTTTTTTCCTAACGATAATGGCTTTAAATCCGGTAAATTTTATCGATATTCCCAACTTGTTCGGTGCTTTTGGTTTTGCGTTTGTTGTGGGTTTAGTTGTACCGGGTGCGCCTGGAGGGATGGGAGTATTTGAAGCAACGGCGATCGCCCTTTTGGACGATCGCTTTTCTGTGGGTATAATTTTGAGTGCGGTGGCTTTGTATCGGATTATCAGTATTTTGGCGGATGTTTCCGGTGCTGTGTTGGCGAAAATTGACAGGAGGCGCGATCGGGGAAATAAATGAATGGAAAATAATAGATCCGACTAGTGGATTTACCCCAACTAGCCGGAGTCAAAAATATGTATTTTTATTAAGACTTTGGGCTTACGTAAGTAAGCTGGCTATAGTTGACTTCAGCCAAAAATTTTGTCAAAAAATCTGTTTGAGCCGTTAAGAAACAAAGCCAACAAAAATACAGTCTGAATCAATAAATTTAAGACTTGCAAACAAACCGAGTTCTTCTCAGAAATCTCACAGTTTTAGGTATTTGTACCGTCAAATCAACGGTTTTTTTGAGTTGGGGTGTGCTAGTCCTGGATTTATGAAAAATTGTTAACTTGATGCCAGAGGATGCACAGCCATGATACCAGTTTTATCAGGACGAACAAATCCCTACGGGATAGCTTCGCTTCACGAAATTGCGAATCAATTCAAGGCGGGCGAGGGAAAGATTGGCGAAAAGGGCGATCGACCCAATCAACCCAGTACAATAGTATTTATCGATGCAGCAGTAACAGACCATCAAACACTCCTGGATCGAGTGAAATCGGGAGTAGAAGCAATAATTCTCGACTCCGAGAGAGATGGAGTCGAACAAATTAGCAAAGTCTTAGCGAATCGCACTAATATTGACAGCCTTCATCTAGTTTCCCACGGCGAACCCGGAAGCTTGCAACTCGGTAAAACCAGACTATCTATTGATAACCTCGAAGTTTATAGCAAGCAATTGCAGCAGTGGCGGCGCGCCTTAACAGTTGATGCAGATATCTTGATTTATGGTTGTAATGTAGCAGCAGAATCTCGCGATTGCCCGAAACTCCGCCAGGGAATTAATTCCCTGTCTCATAGCGAAAGTCGGTTAAAACCGACTGAAAACAATCAAATTCTTCATTCCTATTCAGAGGACTTTCGCTATGAAATTGGGGTTTCAACCTCCGGCGAACTCTTCCTCCACCGTCTTGCATCCCTCACTGGTGCAAATATCGCTGCATCCAAGCATCTCACGGGTAGTGCCAAATTAGGCGGCAATTGGGAACTCGAAACAAAAATCGGCAACATCAAATCACCCCTAGCATTCGAGTCAGACGCAATGGAAAATTATGCGTCTGTTTTGGCTACTTATAGCGTTACCAATACTTCTGATAGCGGTACGGGTTCTCTGCGAGATGCGATTCAACAAGCCAATTTCAATCCCGGATTAGATAGAATTAACTTTAACATTCCCGGCACTGGGCCTCATACGATTACCCTTGTCAATCAAGCCTTACCTGTCATCACCAGCCCAGTTATTATCGATGGCAAATCTCAACCAGGATATGCAGGCAAACCAATTATCGAACTCAATGGCAGTTTAGTACAAGTTGGTGGTGTTGATAGCTGGATTGGTACTAATGGTATAGAATTGAGCCGGAGTTCTTTTGGGGGTCAGGAAGATTCTAATGGCAGCACAATTCAGGGATTAGTTATTAATGGATTTGGAAAAGCAGCAAACGGCTTTGGTGGCTTTGGCATTTTGGTATATACTAATAACAATACCATTCAAGATAACTACATTGGCACTGATATTAGCGGTACTGCTGCTGTAGGTAATACTATGGGCGGCATTAGAATCAACATTGGCAGCAATCCTTTCATACCGAATCCCACACCTAACCCTATCACAGGCACTATTATCTCGCGCAACGTCATTTCTGGCAATGGTACTTTAGGAGGCATATTTGCTGCTAAAATAGCAGCAACAAATACCACAATTACGGGCAATTATATCGGGACTGATACCACGGGTACAAGAGATTTAGGCAACGAGGGTAATGGCATTATGATCCTCGATCGAAGTTCCAATCCTAATAATAATGTCATTGGTGGAACCGCAGCCGGAACAGCGAATATCATTGCGAACAACAAGGGCAGCGGTATTGAAATCAATGGAAATATCAGCAACCAAACGATTCAAGGCAATAGCATTTTTAATAACAAACGATTAGGCATTGATTTAATCGGTAATACTGGCGTGACTCCCAACGATGTGGGTGATGCGGATAAAGGCAGCAACAACCTGCAAAATTTTCCGGTTTTGACCTCAGTTAGCGGCAACACAGTCAATGGCATTCTCAACAGCACTCCTAACAATAACTTCCGCGTCGAATTCTTTGCTAATAAAAGTTATGACCCCGCAGGTGCAGGTCAAGGTGAAACTTTTCTAGGTTTCCAAGATGTTACTACAGATAGTGCTGGCAATGCTAATATCAACTTCGCCTACACTCCAGTAGCAGGCAAATCAGTTCTCGCTGCTACTGCTACAAACAAAACCACAGGCGATACATCGGAATTTTCCCGTCGCAATCAATCTCCGATTAATTCAATACCGGGAAGAACAACTACTACCACAACTAACCCTAACAACATTACGCTCAACAGCGGAGGAATACCTAATTATAACGTTTTAGCGACACCTTATCCCTCTGCTATTGACGTTTCAGGCGTGACGGGAAATGTAGACAGTATTACGGCCACTATCAACAATGTCAAAACTTCGGATGGGGTTTATTCAGCATCACAGGTAATTAATCTGTTGCTAGTTGGCCCACAGGGACAAAATGTAGTGTTAATGTCTCAGGTAGGATCTGCACCGCTTAACAACATCACACTGAAGTTTGATGATAATGCTGCTTCTTTTCTTGGTTCTACATTTCCAACGTCGCTACCAAATATTGCTTCAGGAACTTACAAACCAACGAACTATTCACCAAACGGTTTTCGCGATATTTATTCCTTAGCTTTACCGCCCGGTACGCCGACAGGAGCACCAGAAGGGCCTTACGGTTCAACTCTTTCTGTTTTTAACAAAACTAACCCGAATGGTGCCTGGAAGTTATATGCAGTTGATGCCAGCCAAGAGAATGGTGTGGCATCCGGTGCTACTATTCCAGGAAATATTGCTAGTTGGAGTCTTGACATTACTACCGATACTGGCAAAGAAACGACGACTCAAAATAGTCCTCGCATCTTCTCTGCTAGCAACAGCAATAGTATCTCTGTCTCGGATGCAGATAGCGAGTTAGTTGAAGTTAATCTCAGTGTTACCAGTGGTACTCTGACACTCAAGTCGCTGACGGGAGTTACCGGATCGGGGAATGGCAGCAACATCCTAATTTATACGGGGAAACAGGGTGATATTAATGCTGCTTTAGATGGTTTAACTTATACGCCCAATCCGAATTTTGTTGGTACGGATACGTTGATTTTGACGACAAAGGATAATGGTGCCCCGGAATTAGGCGGTGCTCAAACAGATGTCGATCGCGTGAATATTACCGTCAATCCGCCAACACCAACACCAACTCCAACTCCAACTCCAACTCCAACTCCAACTCCAACTCCAACTCCAACTCCGACTCCAACTCCGACTCCGACACCAACTCCAACTCCAACTCCG
>NZ_JAHRFA010000087.1:0-23190 GCF_020883045.1 Microcoleus sp. CAWBG58
AGTTTTGTCTTGCTGTTGAGTCAGGAATACCCTTAATCTAGCGCCCATATATTGACTTACCTCAGCAGATATATTCTCTTTGTTTACTTATCTTAACATAGTTCGGTTTTTTTGCGCCGACCTACTAATATCAGACTTATTATACCAAGATATGGCGGCAGCTAACATTAAATTTACAAGGATTAGCTGAGGACAAATGTCGGTTAGTTGGTGAGAGTTTTAATGAAGATGAACTGCTGCCAGTTTTGCTATCAGCAAATAATGTATCTTCGCTCTTTGGAGTTTATTTTGCTAAATTGGTTGTCAATTATTTGTTTGGCGAAATCGAAAGTGCCGTGGAAAATGCCCAGCTAGCAGAGCAATATGTCGTTGGTGTCGGTTCGCTGATGATGGTACCGCAGCACAACTTTTACCATTCCCTAGCCCTGCTGGCGATGTATCCCGATGCTGAACCGATCGCGCGATCGCAATATTTGAGCCAAGTGAGAGCCAATCAGGAAAAAATGCAAACCTGGGCATTCCACGCACCCATGAATTACCAACACAAGTACGACTTAGTAGCAGCAGAAATAGCACGAGTATTGGGAAACAGGCTCGAAGCCATCGATTTGTACGATCGCGCCATTGCCACCGCCAAAGAAAACAAATACCTTCAAGAAGAAGCACTCTTCAGCGAACTTACAGCTAAATTCTACCTGCAATTAGGCAAAGATAAAATTGCCCGCGTCTATCTAACTGACGCTTACTACGCTTACGCTCGCTGGGGTTCCCAGGCCAAAGTCCACGATCTACAACAAAAATATTCCCAATTACTCGGCCCCATTCTCCAACAAGACAACACTTTTTATACAGGAGAGACAATTGCAGAAACAATTGTAGCAGAGATTACTTCCAGCAGCCAAAATGTTTCCAATTTTCTCGATCTAGAAACAGTAATTAAAGCTTCTCAAGCCATATCGGGAGAAATCAACGTCGAGGAACTGCTATCAACCTTAATCCGAATCCTGATCGAAAATGCAGGCGCATCCAAAGGCTCTCTAATCTTAGAAAGGGATAGTAAATTATTGATTGTTGCTAAATGTGTAGACAAACACTGCTCTTTGCCAAATATTCCAGTTTCTCAAAGCCAAGATCTTCCCATCACAGCCATTAACTACGTCTGGCATACCAGAGAAACCTTGGTAATTAACGATATTGCTGTAGAAAATATCTTTGCAGCAGATCCCTACATTATTCAGCACCAACCTAAATCTGTATTGTGTACTCCCATTGTTAACAAAGGTCAAGCGATCGGCATTCTGTACTTAGAAAACAGTCTCGCCACAGGTGCATTTACTGCTGACAGATTAGAAGTATTAAAAATCCTATCTTCCCAAGCTGCCATCTCCATTGAAAATGCTCTGCTCTATCAAACTCTAGAAGATAAAGTAGAAGAACGTACTGCCGAACTTGTTCGAGCTAATCAAGCAATTTCTGCCCTCAACCAGCGCCTCAAAAACGAAAATGTTCGCATGAGTGCAGAACTCGATCTCCTAAAACAAATGCAGCAGTTAATTCTACCAAAGCCAGCGGAATTAGCAGCAATTACAGAGTTAGATATTGCAGGATTTATGGAAGCAGCCGATGAAGTTGGTGGCGATTACTACGACGTACTTTTTAATGACGGGGTGGTAACGCTCTGCATTGGTGATGTCACCGGACACGGACTAGAAAGTGGTATTTTGATGGTGATGACTCAAACGGCTGTTCGGACTCTCAAGGAAGTTAAAGAACTTGACCCCGTGCGCTTTTTAGATACCCTGAACCGCACTATTTATAAAAATATTCAGCGGATGAACTCGGACAAAAACCTGACGCTAGCTCTCCTCAATTACGCAGACAGCAGAATTAGTATTAGCGGTCAACATGAGGAAACTCTCGTAGTCCGAAAAGGTGGTAAGATTGAACGCATTGACATGATGGATTTAGGATTTCCCATAGGCTTACATGAGGATATTTCAGATTGGATCGGTCATCTTTTAGTAGATTTAGAGCCGGGGGATGGTGTCGTGCTTTACACTGATGGCATCCCAGAAGCTAGAAATATCGACAAACAATTCTACGGCATGGAAAGACTCTGTGCTGTGGTTTCTCAAAACTGGCATTTGAGCGCCGAACAAATCAAGCAAGCTGCGATCGATGATTTGCGAAAATTCATTGGAGCGCAAAAGGTATTTGATGACATTACTTTGCTAGTATTGAAGCAACAGGGAAATATTGTGCATAATTTATGATTGACGGTCATCGGCCAGGTTTATCATATCGCTGTTTCATTTAGTATTGAAGCATCGAAGCAAAATCCGGATTTAGAGATTTTCCACTGTAAGTTATAGTCATAAACAGCGATCGAGCGAAAAAAAATCCGTTTTCTGGGAAAGCAAAGCATTGTAGATTTCCAGCTTGGAGATTGCGTGAACAAAGAAATGGCAATCATGTTTTCGGATTTGCGTTCGTTTACAACGATGGCGGAGCAAATGACTCCTCAAGAAAACTTCAATTTCATCAATACATACTTACAGCAAATTAGTCCCGAAATTCGCAAGCACAACGGTTTTATTGTCAAGTATATGGGAGATGGACTGATGGCAGTTTTTCCCGACGGCGTTGATGATGCTATTCAGGCGGGAATTATGAAGGTTGAACAGTTGAAAAAATTAAATCAAAGCCGTAAAATAAATGGGGAGATACCGCTGAATATTGGCATTGGTATCCATGTCGGTGATACGATGGTTGCAATTATTGGAGATGCCAATCGGATGCAAGCTGATGCGCTGTTCGATCGTGTCAATCTCACGGCTCGCCTGGAAAGTTTAACTAAGTATTATGGGGTATCTTTATTAATTTCAGAAGCTGTGGTAAAACGTTTGAGTCAACCCCAAAAGTATCATATTCGATTTTTGGATCGGGCAATTGTCAAAGGTAGACAAGAAGCCATTACTGTTTGTGAGGTGTTAGATGTTGAAGTAGAACCTGTGCGATCGCTCAAGATTCAAACTTTGCCTATTTTTGACGAAGGTCTAGAACAATATTGTCAGGGAAATTTTGCTAATGCCCAAGATTGTTTTGAACATATAGTAGAGCTAAATCCTGCTGACAAACCCAGGCAAATTTACCTAAGACGCATCCAAGAATTGTTAAAAAATAGTCTTCCCGCTAACTGGAATGGCGTCTGGAAATTTACCCAGAAGTGACATTGACATATTAACAGGAGGCATAAAAATAATGACATTTGGAAGTTTACAAACTATGATTCAAGTCTTTGGAGAATTCATCGACCAGTTTCCACCGGAACACGACTCCCTAGAACTTACATTTACGCCAAGTTCTCGCCCGATCAAGCAGCGCTGGCGCAACAATAGGGTATCGGCTCATTTTGTTGCCGATTATTTGTCCAGCTTTCTCCCGGTGGACGAGCAGGATGCTAGCAGCAAGAAACGGATCAAACAAAGTAAGGGAGCTGTGAGCTACATTGCCAATGAACTATTAGAAAATGCCATCAAGTTTACTGATGATAATTGCAATCATAAGGTAAGGTTTGGGATACACTTTATAGGAGAATCTGATGTGACTGCCGTAATTTTTGCCACTAACTACGTGCAGCAACCAGCGGCGAATAAATTGCAGGAATTCATTGCAGAACTGTTTAATTCCGACTCTGATGAACTATATTTACAGCAGCTTGAAAAGAATGCTGAATCTGAAAGTGAAACATCGGGACTGGGATTGCTGACGATGATTAATGACTATTCAGCTAAGATTGGTTGGAAATTTGAGAGGATGTCTGATGGTTCCAATATGCTAGCTATTACGACAATCGTTCAAATTAGCGTTTAGTTTCATTTTTTTCAAGATTGACGAATTCACAAATGGATACAAGCCCCCGACACTGCTCAGTGGTTAACCCCAAATTTTAGACCGAAGTTGAACCTCCTCAATTGATCTGTGGAGTCAATCTCAAATCGAAAAATGGAAAATCGACTGGCTCTTTTGTCCGACAATAATTCACTCAGGAAACGACAAAACAATGGATATTCACGAAATCAAAGGTCAAGACTACTGTATTCAATACGATCCAAAATCGGTGACAGTCTGTTTCCAAGGCGAACTCAGCTTAGATGGAGCGCCAGATTATAAGCCAATCGTCGATCTATTAGATGAGGTAGCTAATCCTGAACCGCCTACTATTACCTTGAACCTAACAAAATTGGATTTTGTTAATAGTTCTGGTATTAATATGCTGTCTAAGTTTGTGATTAGTGTACGGAAAAAGAAAACGATTCAACTTTTGGTAGTGGGTTCACAAGATGTTCCTTGGCAACAGAAATCTCTCAAGAATCTAGAAAAGCTATTGCCAACTTTGAAGTTACAATTGGAGTAGGTGATGTTTCAGTTGACAGTTGACAGTTAACAGTTAACAGTTAACAGTTAACAGTTAACAGTTAACAGTTAACAGTTGACGGTTGACAGTTGACAGTTGACAAAAGAAGGAAGAGGATTGGAGTAATGAATAGTCTGATTTTAATTTCTCCCGGGATTGGGGCTTTCAACCAATTATTTCGGGTAATGAATAGTCTGATTTTAATTTCTCCCGGGGTGCAGGCTTTCAACCAATTCTTTCTGGTAATTTTTAAGCACAATTATTTATACAAGCGGGATGCCCTCGTCACAATTTATACATATAAATTTGGATGCTTATCAACTGTTTAAGTTTGTTGTACTGGCAGTTCAATGATAAACTCGGTTCCCTTCCCCGGTTCGGACTCGCACCTGAGCGTTCCTCGGTGATTTTCTACTAGGATTTTGTAGACAATAGATAATCCTAAACCAGTACCTTTACCGATCGCCTTGGTGGTAAAAAACTGCTCGAACATTCGTTTTTTTACCTCTGCTGTCATTCCCGATCCCGTGTCAGAAATCCTGACTCTGACGCGATCTAGCCCAGCGAGTTCTGTGCGTATCGAAATTTTTAGGGCTGGATCGGGCCGATTTTTTGCTGCCTCGTCCAAAGCATCGATCGCGTTACTAATTAGATTCATAAATACTTGATTTAGTTGTCCGGCATAACACTCTACACCAGGCAATTTTTCATAATTTTTAACTATTTGAATCTCGCGACGGTCTTTTTTAGCATTGAGACGGTTACGCAAAATTAGGATGGTGCTGTCAATACTGTCGTGCAAATCGCACAGGTTCATGTTAGTGTTATCTGTTCGCGAAAAGCTGCCCATGGATTTGACTATTTCGCGAATGCGATCGGAACCCATGTGCATGGAAGACATAACTTTAGGTAAGTCTTCAACTAGAAATTCGAGATCGATGTCTTGGATTTGATTTTTTATTTCGGAACAGGGGTTGGGATAGTGTTCTTGATATAGACGCAGCAGGTTCAGTAAATCTTGGGTATAAATTTCGGCATGGCTCAAGTTGCCGTAAATAAAACTAACTGGGTTATTAATTTCGTGGACGATACTTGCCATTAGGGCTCCCAGGGAAGACATTTTTTCGCTGTGGAGGAGTTGAGCTTGAGTTTGCTTGAGTTCGCGAAGTGCGCGATCGATTTGGGCTGCTTGAGCTTCGGCTTTGGAGGTGGCTGCACAGCTTTCTTGATAGAGTTCAACCTGTTTGAGGTCGATTTCAAATTGTTCGATTTCGCTTTCTTGCTGGTACTGACTCACGACGGCATCGAAAGCTGTTAACAATTCGCCACCGGCAGCTTCGATAATGTACTGTAGATGGGGATTTTCCTGCCTGAGTTCGGTGTCGGGAACTTGCACTAATGCTTTTATGCGATCGATATATTCGCGCAGTTGCTTGTCTAGATACAGCGGCGCCTCAAAATACATCGCTTTGACGGTGGGTGAAGGGGGACTCGCCAAGTTGATGCTGCTGTCAGTATGAATTAAATCGTGGTGAGATTTTTCCATAAGCTCGATCGCTTCTAACAAATTCCCGCGCAGTTTGGCTCTTTCTGCCGCATTCCCAGAGGCAACTAACCTCATGCAAAAAAATGCCGATCGCTGGGAAAGCATTCGCTGGCGGCCGCTGATGTTAATTACCGCAGCACTAACTTTTCTGGCTGTCGTAATTTCTTCCAGATTAAAGTAGTTTCTCAGTGCCGCCATTCGTAATACTCCAGAATCCACTAAATGTTTGTAGCTCGTGCTGACACAAGATTGTATAACCATAAAAAAAATGTACAATACACTAAGCAATATATGCTCTTTTTACTATTAAAGTAGTATACTTTAATACAATTATTTTTTATTGGTTGCTTGTAGCAAAATAAAGAAGGAAAAATAAGGAAAAATAACAAGAATAAGCAATCAACTGCATTGGGAAAAAGCTATTCAGAGCTTCCTAACCCTCGAAGGTGCTCTATCATATCTTTTAGCATTTTGCTTATTGTAAAGGTTTTCTTAATTATCCAAAAATTTACCGATCAACTTTGCCATGATTTGAGCTTGAGTTTGCGGCAACCCGTGAGTCGCATTAGGGATAATTGCTAACTCAGCTCTCGGTATCTCGTTGGCGTAGGTTTGACAGTGCCATAGAGGAATTGTTTCGTCTCTATCTGCTGCTATGACTAAGGTAGGAATTTGCAATTTGTGAATTTCTTTTTCTACTGTGTCAACGGCGTCTTCTGGCCGCATCCGGCTCATTAAAAATGACCTGGCTACTGGTTGATACATTAGCTCCCTGCGCCACCCGGAAATTTCTTGCAATTTCTCACTTTTCCCCGCTAATCTAGCAAAAGGTTTTGCTAGCTGCAAGGCCCAATCAACGGCGGGCGTTTGCCACAGCAAGGGTCGCAAAGCATCGTACTGACCGCAAAAACTGTCGTCCCGGATTCCCGCAGGTGCTGCTAACACTAAACTGCTGACAGATTTGGGATATTTTAGGGCGTATGCAGATGCTACCCAGCCGCCAAAAGAATGCCCGATGATGCCGCATGGTTCGATGTTTAGTTGTTGTACAACTTGCCGCACAAAGGCAACTTCTACAGCTACGTCGTATTGGATTTGTGGTTTGCTGGATTCTCCAAAACCTAACATATCTAAACTGATGCACCGAAATTGAGATTGCAATAATTCAATTAAGGGTAGCCAGCAAGTTTTTTCTCCGAAAAAACCGTGCAGCAGCAATAAGCATGGGCCAGTGCCAATGTCGAGGTAGGTGGCTGTTTGGCTGTGGTTATTGACAAATGTAGTTAATGTGTGCTTGTGTGCTACTGCTGCTTGAGACTGCATGGGCGATCGACTCCTGATAGGTAGAAGGAAGTTCGGCAACGGATTGTGTAACGGATGTAACGGATGTAACGGATGTAACGGATGTAACGGATGTAACGGATGTAACGGATGTAACGGATGGAAGTCCGATGAAAGTCGGAAGAGGGAAGATGGCTTTTGTTATTGACGGAGAAGGAAGAATATATACACAGTAAGCTTTTTGGCGATCGACATTTTACTTTTAATGAGGTGGATTTACTTCTTTAAAGCAATACTCGTAAACAATTGTAACAAAACAGCAGTCCATAGGTTAAACTTCATTACAGAGTACACAATTAGAAATAGAGCGTGATAGTCTCTATTATTATTTCAAAAATACTGCAAACTCTAAGCAGGAGAAAACTTTGAACTCTACTTTAAAACGTTACCCGGCTTGCTCCCTGCGCGAAGATGTCAGTGAGTACGTAGCACACCTACAGCTTCACATGACTTTACAAGCTAGAAATTTGCTCCCTACTATTACCACTGCTAAGGACAGTCGCGAACAACTGTTGCAGCAGACTCAGGCTCATTTTGAGAAGCGTGTTTCTCGGCAATCTCTTTAAAGAATTTTTTGGTTTCCCAATTGTACGATCGCCCGCGATCGATCTTTCCCCAAGTTTAATCATCTCAGAAACCCGGTATCTTCAAAAATACCGGGTTTCTTGTTGGGGAATAAATACGCAGGAGAACCGATTTTGAGTAATATGCGTTGAGTATGCTTTAAGTTTTATGTTTATGCGAATTCCGATTATTGCATTTTTGAGTTTGGCGGCGGTGGCTGGTGGGGAATTGGCGGGACGGGCGATCGATCGAACTGTGGTACCGACTGAGGTAGAGTTGAGAGAAGGAGCGACAGAGTCGCAGAGGGTTCAGAGGGATGAGGATGAGGTAATTGGCGATGAATTAACGTCAAACCCACCGTCTCTCTTGTTTGTAGCCGAGTCTCGATCCCCCCTAACCCCCCTTAATAAGGGGGGGACAAGAGATATTCTCCAAGTCTCCCTCAATGGGGGGGGGACAACAGATATTCTCAAAGTCCCCCTTATTAAGGGGGATTTAGGGGGATCGAGACTGGACAACCAGCGACATTTGTTATCGGTTCCAGTCTTAAATAGTTACCAATCGGATGAGGTGAGTCTAACTGCGGAGGATTTACCAAAATCCGATGAGCTCGCAGGTGCGGCGCAGCTATCGGGTAGGGAAGCGCCCTCACTCAAGTCCGATCGCCATAAAGATTTTACATCTCTGTTAGCAACTGCGGGGACGATCGCCACCAAAGCCGAAATCCCGGAAGCAGTCAACGGCAACGCGCAACAGCTAGGCTGCAATATACCAATCAGTCAAGGGAGAAATGTTGAGGGCGTTTACGTTGCGGAGGTGAAAATTCGCTTTGTTAATTCCCAAGGCGAAGCTGTTGATAAAAAAGGAAATCCGATTAAGGGGAGAACTTCGGAAGATTTTATCCGAGGCGAGCTCAAACTTAAGGCGGGGGATAATTACAGCCAGCAAGTTGTGCGATCGGATTTGCAGCAGTTGCAGCAGTTGGGATTGTTTGACAAGGTGACGGTTTCTACTGAAGAAGTTGGGACGGATATTAATGTAATTTACAATGTCCAAGAGCGATCGGCTCGTTCTGTTGGGGCGAGTGTCACTTTGAGTGATGATGTTGGTGTGGCTGTTCCTCTTTCCTATGTCGATCGCACTTTCGGGACAAACGGGCAGCGGCTGTCGCTGGAAATTCAGCCCAGTCTCCGAGGTGTGGAGTACGATGTGCAGTTTGTGAGTCCTTACGTGGCGGCGGATGACCGTTTGGGATACAGTGTGAGAGCTTTTGGCGATCGCAGAATCTCGGAAATTTTTGACAAGGATCTTAATTTGGCAAACGGCGATCGAGTTCGAGAAATTCGGATCGGCGGAAATCTGGCTGTGACGCGACCTTTGGGCGATTGGCGGGGAACTTTGGCACTGAATTATACCAATATCAGCACGCGCGATCGCAATTTAAATCTTGCCCGCCGGGACGTACTCGGCAATCCTCTCACATTCAGCGGTGCGGGTGTTGACGAATTGTATACTGTTTCTTTTGGCGCTACGCTCGATCGGCGAAACAATCCATTCAACCCAACCAGCGGCTCGATTCTCAGCCTCAGTACAGAACAGTCGATACCTCTCGGACGCGGCAACATTGCGAGCAACCGACTGTTAGCAAATTATATACAATATATACCAGTAACTTTGCTGGGCATCAGCGAGTCGGAAGCTTTGCCAGAAATGTTGGCTTTTAACGTGCAAGGGGGGACGGTAATTGGAGATTTGCCACCGACGGAAGCGTTTCGCCTGGGCGGCCGCAATTCTGTGCGGGGTTACGACGGCGGAGAAATTGGCAGCGGGCGGAGTTATTTTTTGGCTTCCGGCGAGTATCGGTTTCCGGTTGGTAGGGATGTGGGTGGCGTGATATTTGTTGATTTTGCGTCGGATTTGGGAACGGGTGACAGCGTGTTGGGAAAACCGGCGGTAGTCAGGGATAAACCGGGGACTGGGGCTGGTGTTGGTTTGGGTGTCAGAGTGCGATCGTCCTTGGGATTAATTCGCTTGGATATGGGTGTCAGCGATGACGGGGACATCAAATTTGTACTCGGTACAAAACAGCGATTTTAAATAGTTGATAATTGTAGGGGCGGTGGATGGTGCGGGCCCGCCCTCTTCGTTGACAGTTGACGATAAAGGTACAAAGGTACGTAGTTGCGCTTGGGCGCTCTTTCCTGATATTTATGAAGAGCGCTGAAGCGCAACTACGTACCTAATTTGTTTTAGGCAATTGAAAATTGCTATATTTAGGCTCGTAACTGCTTAACGCTTTGGTTTCTTGATATCCATCAGTTTCGGTTTCACCGCCGGAGTGCGCGGGTAAAACTTAAACTTATTGAGCGCCGCACTTGCCGATTTTGCCACACCGCTATCTGTATCTCGCAAAGCTCTTTGCAAGAGCGGAATCACTTTTTCAGACTTAATCATTGCTAGTGCTTCCACAGCAGCTTCGCGCACTTCCGGGTTGAAATCTTGAGCTAATTTACCCAAGGTTTCTATGGCTCGCTGACCGTCGGTTCTCAAAGCATTAGCCGCACCCATTTTACCTAAAGCAGACGCTGCAAATTTGCGAGTTTCTGTGTCCTGACTTTGAACGCATCCCATCAACTGCGCCACCGATGAGTAGTTTGGTGTTTGTCTGGGAGATTCAAGCGTTTGTCTGATTTCGAGTTGTTCTAAATCAATTGATTGTGGTTCGGAAAATCCTGTGTAATTTAACTCTTGTTCAACTTCTGGTTGATTGAACTCTGGTTGATTGAACTCTGGTTGATTGAATTGATTATATGGGTCTTCTTGCCAAACTTCCTGTTGTGGTAAATCCGATGTAAATTCTGTTGGATTTAACTGACTGAACTGTTGCTCCGGGATTTCTTGTTGTTGTACATTACTCTCGTATTGCTCTTGCAAAGACCTGATAGTAGCTAGCATCTGAGCTTCGCGAGCTTGAAACTGCTCGTGAGCGGCTTGCAACTGACTCTCGTATTGCTGTTGCAAAGCCTCCGTCGTTGATTGTATGTCAACTTCGCTGTTCCCATATTGCGAGGCAGCTTGTCTCAATTGAATTTCGTGTTGTTTTTGCAGGTTTTGAAAATGTTCATCCATCTGAGCTTGATAACTGTCATGCAATTCGTCAGAAAGTGTGAGTATATGACGTTCGTGTTCGGCTTGCAAAGATTGTATGTTTTCCTGAAGCTTAGCATTGTAAGCGGCTTCTAATTCCTGGGTGACTTGTCGGATCTGCTGCTCGTGGGAGCCTCCAACTTGTTGGAGCCGATCGCGTTCTGCTAAAACTTGTTGGAGTCGATTTTCGTATTGAGTCGCAACTTGTTGAATCTGATTTTCGTATTGAGCTGTAACTTGTCTGAGTAAATTTTCGTGTTCAACAGTAGCCTTTCTCAACCGATCTTCTCCTTCTTGGTGTGGAGATTCGGTAGTTTGTTGCATTCGAGATATCTGAGCTAGTTCTATATCCTGAGCTATTCTGCGAGTTTGCAGCAAGTGTTCTTGCTTTTGCTTGTGCAACCGCTTTTCCACTAACCAGTAAGCCGCTGCTATCCCCGCCAAAAAACCTACGATCGCTCCTATGATTTCCACAACTGAGCTCCTCCGGACAATATAGTGATGCTGGACTTTTTACAATTTAACCATACACCCGGGAAGTCCCGCGCTCTACCTGTACAATCCGTGAGCGTCGGGATCGAAGGCGAGCGAGTTGACGATTACAGCCGAGTCGCATAACGCGCAGCGTTTGAGGTTTGAGGCTGGATGAGAAAACAAGCCAACTTATTGACAACCGCAAAATCCTTGTGTTAATCTTTTATCAGAAACACCGATAGCCGATAAATGCTGAAAGCTTACAAGTTCCGAATCTATCCAAGCGCCCACCAGCAACAGTATTTTGCTGGTGCTTTTGGTTGTTGTCGATGGTTTTGGAACTATAGTTTGAATAAGAGCCAAGTAACCTACAAGGAAACTGGTAAGGGATTGAGCAGATTGGCTATCCAAGGTATGCTACCAGCGCTCAAGAAGGAATACCCTTGGTTGAAAGATGGGGCATACTCACAAAGCTTGCAAGTAGTAGCACTGAATCTATCAACTGCTTACAAAAACTTCTTTGAGAAACGTGGTGGGTTTCCTAGCTTCAAATCCAAGCACAACAGGCAATCTGTCACCTATCCCCAGAATGTGAAAATTCTGGAGGACACTATAAAATTTCCGATTATTGGTGAAGTCAAAGCCAAGATTCATCGCCAGTATGATGGCACGATCAAAACTGTAACGGTATCCCAAAACCGAGATGGTTCGTATTTTGCATCGGTACTTGTTGATGATAAAATTGGCACTCCAGATGCTAATATCGAAGGAAAAGCAATTGGCTTAGATGTTGGGCTAACTGATTTCTTGGTAACGTCTGATGGCTCTAAGTATAAGCATCCTAGAGCAACCGCTAAACATCGTAAAAATCTGAAGCGCAAGCAACAGAAGCTAAACCGAAAAGTCAAAGGCAGTAACCGACGGAATAAAGCCCGGAAGTTAGTAGCCAAGGTGAATTCTAAAATCAAAAGAGTGCGTGAGGATTTTCTGCACAAGCTATCCCGCAAGATAGTCAACGAAAACCAAGTAATTGTAGTAGAAGATCTAAATATCAAAGGAATGGTAAGAAACCATTGCCTAGCCAAAGCTATCTATGATGCTGGCTGGTCCATGTTTGGAACAATGCTTAAGTATAAAGCCGAGGCAGAAGGCAAGGTCTATTTAGAGATTGACCGATTCTTTCCTAGCTCCAAAACTTGTAACCATTGCTTGTTCAAAGTTTCTAAAATGAATTTGAAAATACGCCAATGGAAATGTCCTAAGTGTGATTCTGTGAATGATAGAGATATCAACGCAGCGCTAAACATTAGAGACGAAGGCTTGCGGTTTTTGGCGTTGGGAATCAGCGCTACTGCCAGTGGACGCAATGTAAGTCAACCCGGAAGAATCTCGGTTCTCTCGGATGCTGTTGCGGTCGAAGCTGGAAGCCCACTCTCTACCGCAAGGTGAGAGTTGGGTAATTCACCCATACAGCTTCCTGTAACCGCCCAAGAGCAGCAGCCAGACTGTCACTCCCAGCCAGTGAATCACCACCGCAGGCCAGATGGAACCGCTTTGCAGGTATGCGATGGAGCACGCTACGCCCAAAACAGCCGCCAGTAGCAAAAACACGGGATTCATAAAGGTCGATCGACCTACAGGATAAAAAGTCAGCGCGTTGAGCGGGTGGTAAACTACAAACAGCAGCAAACTGGAGCATCCCCAAAACCACAGCATCAGCCCAGAAGCATTCTCGAAAGGGTGCGGCAGCATTAACACGCGGAAAAAAACTTCTTCAGTCAGCCCCGGGCTTAACAAACAGCCGGCGAGCACTCCGGCAATTATTGGCTGGGAGGTTTGCACGTCTACTTTCAGAAATCCGGACGAAAAACCGATGGGAAGTGCGATCGCGCTATAAACTAGCACCAGCAGAGCTACCACCAGCCAATCGGTGAAATCGGGAATAGTTGAAAAAGCGTGGGTGAGGCGGCGTGCTAGCAAGTCGAACAGTGCGATCGCACTAAAATTTAACATAATCAAATTTATAATTAAAATTTTTAAACAAATGTTATATCATGTCGGTTCGATTGACAGAAATAAGTAAGGATCGCGCGTGCGCCGGAAAGTCCGCTTTCTGGCTGCGGACTGAAGTCCACACTACGAACATTTGCGGACTAAAGTCCACACTACGAACCTTTGCGGACTGAAGTCCACACTACGAACCTTTTTTCTGATTGTCATCGACTGGACATGATATTAGCAGTAAGTTGACGTCTTTATGGAAAATCAATCACCGCCGCCTGTCAGAGTCCGCGTTTTTGTTTCCGGGTTAGTTCAAGGAGTCGGCTACCGATATTCCACGATGAATCAGGCGAAGTATCTGCGCCTTGGAGGCTGGGTGAGAAATCTCGCCGACGGCCGCGTCGAGGCTGTCTTTGAAGGTAATAAACAAGCTGTTGAAACG
Organism: Microcoleus sp. CAWBG58; assembly: GCF_020883045.1. Lineage (NCBI taxonomy): Bacteria > Bacillati > Cyanobacteriota > Cyanophyceae > Oscillatoriales > Microcoleaceae > Microcoleus > Microcoleus sp. CAWBG58. The sequence goes on from NZ_JAHRFA010000087.1 coordinate 13,933, forward strand.
ATGATTGACTGGTGTCGCCGCGGCCCGACGGGTGCTGCGGTTAGTGAGTTAGTTGTGGCAGATGAAGAACCGGAGGGCGATCGCACTTTTGAACTCCGCCGATCAAAAAATAAATAGCACAAACGGCGGTTTTAACCGCCACTAAACTTGCATTTCCTCGGCGCGCCCTAACAAAAGTATTAATTGGATAAGCTGTTGAGCATTTAAAATGGTATTGTAGGGTGCGTCAGTTTTAAGGTATTTCCCATGATAGTCAGTGTTGTAGCTGACGCACCCTACGTAAATAGTTAGTGGTTTAAATGCTCGACAGCTTAAGCACTGATTTTGTATTGCGAATTATTCACGATCGGCAAATTGACTTAAATTTGCAAATAACTGAGCAACTTTGGTCAAATCTTTATCTCCCGGCGCTATTTCTACGCCGCTCGAAAGGTCAACACCGCTGAATTTGTTGCCGATCGCGCGATCGATCGCATTTAAAACATTATCCGGCGTTAAGCCGCCCGCCAGCAACCAAGGACAAGCTGGTTTAAACTCTGCTAACATCATCCAATCTATAGTTTTGCCAGTACCGCCAAGTTGAGCCGGATGGTAAGCATCTAACAATAAAGTATCGACGCGCAGGGCATAAATTGCAGCAGCAGCTAACGTTTCATGACTCTTAACTCTCAAAGCTTTGATAATTTCAATTCCCGGCAAAAACTCGCGCAGCCGATCGCAATATTCCGCTGTTTCATCTCCGTGCAATTGCACCCCGCTTAAATTTGAATCTGCTGTTACTTGACAGATATTTTCTATTGTGGTATTGGCAAATACGCCGATGCGATCGACATTTTCCGGCAACTGTTCGACAATCAGGCGAATGGTTTGCGGGCTGACATAGCGCGGGGAAGCAGGCACGCAGATAAACCCCAAAGCTTGAGCTCCCAAACGGGCGATCGCCATTCCCTGGTCTAATTTAGTGATTCCGCAAATTTTTACCCGCACTCTTTTTCCTCCATGCTGAATTTGTATCAAAATATAAACGAATTGTTAACTATTAAAACAAATCTTAGTTTAATGCAAAATAATTTTTATAATCTTCTAAATCAAATAATCTGTGAAATCAGGAACATACAAACATGATTAACTCATCCTTGCTGTTAGCCGTACAAGCTACGACTCCCTCAACACCGGAATGGTCGCCAATGGTAGGACTGACAATGATTATATGCAACTTGCTGGCGATCGCGATCGGCTACTACGGCATCAACAAACAAAACCGAGGCAAGGGCCCAGCTTTACCCGTTGCAGTCCCTGGAATGTTCAAAGGCTTCGGCATCCCAGAATTGCTGGCCACAACCAGCTTGGGCCACTTGCTCGGGGCAGGAGTAATCTTGGGCTTGGGTAACGCCGGAGTGCTTTAAAAATCACGGTTCGGGAAAGGCAAGAGTCATAAAAGATATAATAGACATTTATTCTTGCTCTCCTTTCCCAGGAAACTTTCATGCAGACAGGTTGGCGAATCGGCTCTTTATTTGGCATCCCGCTACTCATAGATTATTCGTGGTTTATAATTTTAGCCCTAGCAACCCGCGAATACGCCAGCAGTTACCGATTGTGGGGATCCGCGCTCTCCTGGAGTGCCGGGTTCGCAATAGCTTTGCTACTATTTGCTTCCGTGCTGTTGCACGAATTAGGGCACAGCTTGGCGTCGATGTCCCAAGGCATTAAAGTTAATTCTATTACTCTATTCTTATTTGGCGGAGTAGCTTCGATCGACTCTGAATCAAAAACTCCGGGTCAAGCTTTTCAAGTAGCTATTGCTGGGCCTCTAGTCAGCTTTGCGCTGTTTTTAATCCTCGGTTTGGGTTCTCAAGTTTTCCCTCCGACAAGTTTGCTATCAATTATTACAGAAAAAGTAGCAGTAATCAATCTAGTTTTGGGATTATTTAACTTAATTCCTGGGTTGCCTTTGGACGGAGGACAAGTTTTAAAAGCAGCAATTTGGAAAATCACTGGTTCTCGATTTGTCGGCGTGCGTTGGGCAGCAAAAACAGGACAAGTTTTGGGTTGGTTGGCTGTTGCTTTCGGTGTCAGTTTATGTTTGTTAGCGCGCCAGTACGGCGGTTTGTGGATTGCGCTGATCGGCGGGTTTGCGATTCGGAATGCCAGTGACTACAGTCGCTTTACTTCGTTGCAAGAAGCGCTGCTCAAAACTAAGGCTGCCGATGCAATGAGCCGCGAGTTTCGAGTTGTCGATGCAAATTTGAGTTTGCGAGAATTTGCCGATCGCTATTTGCTAGAAGTCAATCCGTTTCCATTTTACATCGCTGCGACCAACGGGCGGGATTTGGGCTTAGCGTCGATCGACGATATCCGCTGCACGGAGCGCAGTCAGTGGCAAATTCAGACTTTGCACAACATTTTGCAACCCCTGGAAAAAACCCCCACAGTTTCCGAAAAAGCATCCATTGCAGAAGTAATTAACAGCATGGAAGCCCGCCAACTCCCGCGAATCCTCGTCCTTTCGTCCATTGGTGCAGTCGTAGGGACGATCGATCGGGGCGACGTGATGAAAGTTATGGCAAAATACCTCAAACCCAAGATTTCCGAAGACGAAATCAAGCGCAGCAAAGAAGAAAACAGTTATCCCCAGGGATTGCATTTAAGTGCGATCGCTAAAACCGTACAAGAAAATTAATTTAAAATGGGGCATCAATAATCCAGATTAGTCACAATTTCAGGTGTAAATAGGCGTGCATAAATAAACTCAACCTAAAAAGCTAATTTCCTTGCTGTCAGGAACTTATGACCCACGGTATTGTTCTGTTAATTATGACCACCTAATATAGCACACTTTTTTGTCCAAGATGGTTAAAACAAAAATTCTTATGCCCAATTTTTTTAAGATATTTCATCAATTGGGAGAGAAACGTTGGAGTTGGAAAAAGTTAAGTTTTTCCTTACCCTTCGCTGATTTACAACCTCTTGCCATCACCTGCATTGTCGTGACAGGAACTCTCTTAGGAGTGCGACATTTAGGTTGGTTGCAGCCCTTGGAATTGAAGGCTTTTGACCTGATGGTACAGTGGCGCCCCGATGCAGGCCCTGACCCGAGGTTGCTGGTAGTGACAGTCACAGAACAGGACATTCATAGTTTTAAGAAATGGCCAATCTCTGATGGAGTTTTAGCTCGTGCGATCGCCTCCATAGCGCGTCTCGAACCCGTCGCTATTGGTCTCGATATAATCCGCGATATCCCCTACGAACCAGGAAACGCAGAATTGGCAGCTCAATTCACAAACCCCAAAGTCATCCCGATTACTTTCATCGGCAAATCAGAGTACGATCGCGCTCTACCACCTCCCAACATACCCAAAGCACGGGTAGCATTTAACGATTTAGTAATCGATCCAGACGGCATAATTCGCCGGAGCTTGATCTATCGTTCCAACGGACAATCGACTCTCAGCTCATTTGCGCTTCGGCTGGCTTTCAAATATATTGACAGTAAAAAAATTCCTGCAACACTCACAAAAGATCAAGAAATAAAAGCAGGAAACACAGTTTTTTCGCGACTGCGATCGGACTCAGGAGGCTATCAGACAATTGACACTGGGGGCTATCAAATCTTGCTCAATTACCGCTCTCCTGAAAATACCGCAAAAACCGTGACACTCACTCAAGTTTTGGAGGGAAAACTAGACTCCGAATTGGTGAAGGGTAAAATAGTGATAATCGGGGTTACAGCCCCAACTACAAAAGATGTCTTTTCTACCCCTTACAGCGCCACTGCTAGCGACAACCGCATGATGCCGGGGGTCTTTATTCATGCAGCGGCAACTAGCCAAATTGTTAACGCAGCTTTAGATGGCAAAAATCTATTTTGGTTTTGGGATGAATGGCAAGAAATGCTCTGGATAGCTGTTTGGGGAGCGGTTGGCGGCTGTTTAGCTTGGCGGCTAGAAAATACGTTCAATTTCATAGTCAGCGCGATCGCCCTTGGTGGCATATTATGGGGATTCACATTTTTTCTATTTACTCAACTGGGGTGGATATCACTGGCCTCACCGACACTAGCATTTTTGATCTCCCCAGCAGTTATCATCACATACAAGTACCAGCAGTCAAAGCAGCAGCAAGAAATTGTGATGAAATTATTAGGACAGCAAACCTCACCGGCGATCGCCAATGCCCTGTGGAAAGAGCGCGTCCATCTCCTCCAGTCGGGCCTATTGCCGGGGCAAAGACTAACTGCTACAATGATCGTGACTGACTTGCAGGGTTTTAGCACTATTTCCGAAAAATTATCCCCAGAAGTAGTAATGCCTTGGTTAAATGAATATTTATCAGCAATGGCCGAGGAAGTGCAAAAACATCAAGGGGTGATTAATAAATTTACCGGAGATGGAATGCTGGCTGTATTTGGTGTTCCTATCCCCCGCACAACTCTCGAAGAAATTGCCGAAGATGCTCGCCTTGCGGTATCTTGCGCCCTAGCTATAAGTGCGTGGTTACCAGCCCTGAATCAAAGTTGGATCGATCGCGGTTTGCCGTCGGCAAAAATGCGAGTCGGAATTTTTACAGGGCCGATAATGGTGGGCAGTTTGGGAGGCAAAACCCGTTTAGAATATGGAGTAATCGGTGATAGTGTCAATATCGCTTCTCGCCTGGAAAGCTGTGAAAAACATCGGCAAGAGGACACCTGCCGCATTTTAATTGCCGAAGAAACCTTAGTGCACATTCAAGGAAAATTTGAGGTAGAATCTTGGGGAGCTTTACCTTTAAAAGGCAGGGAGCAAAAAGTTAATGTCTATCGCGTCTTGGGAGGAGAAAGATCGTCCAAGTAAAAATAGACAAGATATCTTGCAAACATCATGCAAATCCTAGAAAAAAAATGACTAAATTTACACTAAAATCCCTCGCCTTTAGTTCCATATTGTTGATAGGAGCATTTAATGCTTGCCAATTTGCAAGTCTGGGACAGCCAACGCCAGATAATGTGGGCCAGCCGCGCAATACTGTACCGGGAGGGCCGCGCTTCGCTCAGCCCCGTGAAGATGTGGAGCAATCGCCCCCCCGAGCGGGCAGACAGACGCGCGGTAACTGTCGCAACAGCGGGCTTAATCCCATAAATCTCACAGGCTTAGTCCCTGAAAATAAAATCGCACGGACTGTTTCCGAATATCCAACATTCTTTTTCTACTTGCCTCCAACAAAGGCGGAATCAGCCGAATTTATCCTACTAGATCCAAGCGGCAACCAGATTTATAAACAGACTCTCAAAGTTGCCAATTTATCAGGAGTAATCGGCGTTAGTATCCCTGCTAACAACAATGTGCCTCCGTTGGAAGTAGGCAAAAAATACACTTGGAATTTTACAGTGATTTGCGAGGCTGAAGACAGATCTGCCGATCTGCTGGAAATTGGTACTGTACGGCGAGTTGAACTCAGTACAGATATCCGCAGTGAATTAGAAAAGGCAGATCCGCGCCGAAAAACAGCGATTTATGCTGAAAATGGGATTTGGCAAGATGCTCTGAGCAATTTAGCTGCTGCTCGTCGCGATCGCCCTTCGGATACAATGCTGGATGCTGATTGGGAAAGCTTGCTAGATGCAGTGAAATTGACCAAAATTGCCAAACAGCCGATCGTCCAAGTGCAAACTGAGCCAAAACCATAAGCTGTAAAGCATTTAAATTTAACTTTTTGGGTGTTGCCAAGATCGCCCACCCCACAAGCATGATACCAAAAATCTTTTGTGGAACGGCCATCTTGGCTGTTCCCAAAAGATTCGCGGACGTTGTTGGGCTTCAGCCCTGTTAGTAACAGTATTCGTAGGGTGCGTCGCCACCAACAATCCCTCAAAAAAATCGACAATTTCACGGCATCGACCTGTAGGAGATTACAGATTAAATTCTAGAGAATTCTTTCAGCTATCTACAAATAGATTTTTCTTGAGTCAATTCCCAAATATCCTCCCATTCCTCCTCCGAAAGCGGCCGCACCTCCAAATCAATATCAAAACATCGACAAGCCGCCGCACTCAAAGCATCAATTACAGTTGCAATCAAATCATCTCCCCCTTCAGATAGAGGTGATTTCACAGGAATTAATTCCTCCCCAAAAACCTGAGTAAACAAACCAATATCCGGCTGCAAACGCATCGAACCATGCTGCAAAATAGCATCACCACGGCGCAATTGTGCGCTACCAATTAACTTGCAGCCATCAACAGTCACCAAATCGGCACCCGTCGCCGTACCAAAACAATTCGGATTGTGAATGTAACCCCGCCCAGCTTCCCCGTAGTGCAAATCCACACCGATCGCCCGCCAACCTTCAATCAAAAACTCGCATATAGTGTGATAAGCTTTCAGGCGGCTGCTCTCAAATCCCGACGCCACAACTGCATAAGTTAAATCTCCTTGGTGGAGTACAGCGCGCCCACCGCTGGGGCGTCTCACCAACTCCAGAGGCTGTCCCTCCCAAGATAGCTGCTGCCAAAATTCCGGCCAGCGCTGCTGGTGGTAGCCCAAGGAAATCGCCGCCGGTACCCAGGTGTAAAATCGCAGAGTTGGCGGATTTTTCCCCGCTAGATGCTTTTCTAGCAGCCATTTGTCGATCGCCATCTGCACCCTACCAGACGCCGACAGCAGCGGAATTAAACGCCATACAGAATTAGCCATGAGCCACCATTCCCGAGTTTATACTCAATAAGTTCGCAGGATGTTTTAAAATTAGAAACAGTTTTTTGTGCCTGTCTTTTAATTTGGTGCAAGTTTAACGCCCGCCCGTGCTTTATAAAAAATCAGGAAAAATCATCGAAAAATCATGAGCAACAGTGTAATTGTCATTAACGACGAAAAATTTGAAACAGAAGTGCTGAAAGCAGAGCAACCAGTGCTTGCTTATTTTTGGGCATCTTGGTGCGGGCCTTGCAAACTCATCGCGCCCTCGATCGACTGGCTGGCTGCCAACTACAGCGACCTAAAAGTGGTTAAAATGGAAATTGACCCCAATCCTGTTACTGTCAAACAGTATAAAGTAGAAGGAGTTCCAGCACTCAGACTGTTTAAAAATGCCGAAGTAGTCCTTTCCCACGAAGGAGCAATTACCAAACAAACATTGATCGGCTTACTAGACGGTCATTTATAAAGTTTTGAGTTTTGAATGTATAAATTTGAGTTATATAATTTTAGTTATAAGTTAATTTATTAATTTATAACTAATAAATTATAACTCTGAATCCTTCAATCTCACTCTACAAATTGTCCCCGCTAAATTGGTAATAATTGATAATATTTAATCCTAGACAAAACAAAAATCAAAAAATAGGTTCGTAGTGAGGACTTCAGTCCGCATCCGTCAGAGGACTGAAGTCCTCACTACGAACCTGATAATCGTTATTTTACCGATCGCAAAAATAATATAATTCACAATTCACAAAAATACTGGTAGCCCATATGCAATTTGCCAAACGTTTACAACCCCTAAAATTTAATGTCTTTGCCGATATGGATCGGGCAAAAGCTCTAGCAAGAGCCGCCGGACAAAATGCGATCGACTTATCTCTGGGTTCTTCCGATTTGCCTGCGGCTGCTCACATTACAGATGCGATCGCCAATTCCCTATCCGATCCTAGCACCCACGGCTATTTATTGTTTAACGGAACCCGCTCTTTCCGGGAAGCAGCAGCTTCTTGGTACGAACAAAAATTTGGGATTGCAGTCAATCCAGAAACAGAAGTGCTGCCGTTAATTGGTTCCCAAGAAGGCACCGCGCATATGCCTTTAGCTGTACTCAACCCCGGAGATTTTGCTTTGCTGCTCGATCCGGGCTATCCTTCCCACGCAGGCGGTGTCTATTTGGCGGGCGGTCAAATTTACCCGATGCCAATATTAGCAGAAAATCAGTTTTTGCCAGTCTTTGAAGATATTCCGATGCCCGTCTTGGCTCAGTCGAAGATGATGGTTTTGAGCTATCCTCACAATCCTACAACTGCGATCGCCCCGCTGGCATTTTTTGAGAAAGCAGTTACTTTTTGTCGCCAACACGAGCTCGTTTTAGTTCACGATTTCCCCTATGTGGATTTGGTGTTTGACGATTCCCTAGGGGCGGTGGATGGTGCGCGCCCGCCCTCTGTAGGGGCGGTGGATGGTGCGTGCCCGCCCTCTCGTAAATTGATGGCGCCGTCGATTTTTCAGGCGGATAGAGATAAGAGTGTGGCGATCGAGTTTTTCACCCTATCAAAATCCTACAGTATGGGAGGCTTTCGAGTTGGATATGCGATCGGCAATCCCGAACTAATTACAGCCCTGCGACAAGTAAAAGCCGCCGTAGACTTCAACCAATATCTAGGGATTTTGAACGGAGCGAGCGCAGCATTAATGGGCCCCCAAGATACCGTCACCACCAGCGTCGAAACCTTCAAAAAACGCCGGGATGTCTTTGTAAATGCCCTAAGGGCGATCGGCTGGGAAGTGCCCGTACCCCCCGCCACGATGTACGTTTGGGCGAAACTACCAGCACCTTGGGCCTCGGATTCGGTGAAATTTTGCACTCAGCTAGTACAGAGTACAGGAGTCGCAGCTTCCCCCGGCGCCGGTTTCGGGAAATCAGGAGAAGGCTACGTGCGATTTGCCTTAGTTGAGTCACCTGAAATTTTGGAAGCAGCAGTTAGAAAAATTGCGGAATTTCTCAATTAATTGCTCACTTAAAAAGATTGCATTCAAGCACTCCTCTCTCTTGAGATTATCTGCGTTTATCTGCGGTTGATTTATCAATCCAAGATTTATGGAATGATATCGTGCCGGCTCACTCAATTAACCGCAGTAAGATTCGTTCGTAGTGCGGACTTCAGTCCGCAGCCTGAGTATAAGTAGATTAAAAAAACGAAAAATTACCAATTCTTAAAAGTAGGCATACTTCTGGGAATCGGTATAAGTTCAAACTGCTATAACTTAGGCACACCTAATCAGAAACCGGGTTTTTCACAAAAAAACTTCGTTACCAGAAATAATTGGTTGAAAGCCTCTGGGTTTGGCGTATAAATTAAAATCAGACGATTCATTACTCAAATCCTCTTCCTTCCAGGTAGAGGTTGCTGTCAACTGTCAACTGTCAACTGTCAACTGTCAACTGTCAACCTGCTATAACTTAGGCACACCTAATCAGAAACCGGGTTTTTCACAAAAAAACTTCGTTACCAGAAATAATTGGTTGAAAGCCTCTGGGTTTGGCGTATAAATTAAAATCAGACGATTCATTACTCAA